>CAJPKS010000054.1:0-9429 GCA_905371285.1 Haemophilus sp. HMSC068C11
GCCTTATTCTATGTGCTTTCGAGTATTTTTACTGTAGGAAGATACTTCACGTTTCTTTGCATATTTCCTCATGTCTTAGCTGTCAGAAGTGGTAAATAAGTAGTAAATTCATTTGTACTACTAAGCAACAAGACGCTCCTGTTGCTTCTCTTTATTCAAGCGTTTCATTTCTGCCATTGCAGAATCGAATGTTGCATGTGCGTAATAGTTCAGCGTCATGGCTATATTAGCATGTCCCATAATGTACTGTAATGCCTTTGGATTCATTCCTGCATTTGCATAGTTGGTACAGAATGTATGTCGCAAACTATGTGGAGTGATGTGTGGCAATTTATCCTCGTTATACTTATTGTATTTCTTAACAAGACCTTTCATCATGCCGTTGTAATCACTTGCCACTTTTGGATAGTTCTTTCTATTAAGAAAGAGGAAATCACTATATCCATCAATCTCAACACGCTTATCATTCTTTCGATTCGCTAACACTCGCTTAAATGCTTGATAGGCTTCTTCAACCATAGGAACTTGACGTTCGCCACTTTTGGTCTTTGGTGTTTCAATGTAGTACCCAATTTCAGTATCTCTCAATAGCTGATGGTCTATATTGACAAGACGATTCTCAAAATCTAAATCTGGAAGTGTCAAACCACCAAACTCTGAAATACGAAGACCTGTTTTTAAGAGTATCAGAATTTCATCATAATTTTTGCTGTAGGTTTTATCAGCTTTTGCAAAGGCTAACAGTTTTTCTTCCTGTTCTTCTGTTAGTACGGTCTTAGGGACAGTATCATCATCAAGAACTGCTTTCAGTTGAAAGTCAAATGGATTCTTCCGAACACAATCATCTTGTATAGCAATATAGAATGAAGCCTTTAAAGAACGTTTGTAGTTATTGATGGTTTGATAAGCATAACCATTTTCACTCATTCTAATAGCCCATTCTTTAGCGTCTGATGGCTTAATACTGTCAATACTTCTTACACCTAACTTGTCTTTCTTCAAAATATCCATAAGATATTTGCGTCCAGTTTCAGTGTTTTTTCTAACCTTTGGTCTTTGAGCGTTCTGTTTTGCGTAAAGCTGGCAGAGTGTCATTTTCTTTCCTACAACATCAATACCATCATGAATGTCTTTCTGTAACTCTGCGATTTTCTCTCTAAGTGAGATACAATCACGCTTTCCTGCTGGTACTCGGTCTGTAGCCACAAGTTTCCACGAGTAAACAAATTGCGGTTCTCCAAATGAATCTATATATTTGTATAAGTATCTTCCGTCTTTTCGTTGGCTCTCTCCAGTCTTTAAGATTCGACCTTTATTGTCACGTCTTTTTTCTGACATGGCATTTGCTCCTTTCCTTTATGGAAAGAGCCTTGATACGACTTAATACTATTTTATCATATACAAGACCCTTTGGCGACGCTAGATTGCGTCCAATGTATCTATAATTTTTTCAAATTGTTTTCGTTTAATCTGAATACGATTGCCATTCATAATCAGCCAATTTGCATTTTTATTTTCCTCTGCCAAGCGTCGTAGCTTGTTTTCGCCAATACGAAAATATTTTGACGCTTCTTCAATGGTTAGGGTATAACGTTCCCAAATAGGAATGTCAGTCTGCTTCATAAAATCCTCCTTTCCAAATCACTTATTTGGATTTCATAAAAGTTGTTTTACCAGCAATCGAACAGCTTTAGCAAAGCTCACGGGAGTTCCACCCCTGCATGGTTCTCATGTAGCCATACTCATTGCCTGCGACGGTTTTATCACGCTCGGACTATTGACTGTATGGGAGTATCATTATCACGATAAGAATGTCGTTGCAGGCAATCCTGCTAAAGATTGCTTCTCGGATCACTAACATGAATCGCTCGCTATCTTTATAAGATAGGTCATGGCGGTTAGTTCCGTTGGCTCTTTTCTTATCGAAACGTATTCGATTACTTTTATTCAGTTTTCAAAGAACAATGGCTCGTTAGCCTATCAAAACACATTGAAAGCTCAATATGCTTTGGTGGAATAACAAACCTCCCTGTTCGGGAAGCGTGGAATGGTTTAGCACGCTTCCACGAAAGGAGAGAGGATATTACTTAATTTCAAATGACAAAATCTTTGTAATCAGTCTGGTTTCCATTCTTCCACGTAAGACTTCATCAACGACCATACTTTGATTGCCATATTCATCTTTCATAAGTCGTAGGGAACGCTTCGTTATGTACCCTCTGTAATGATGTAGAATCTGGTTAATCGCTTCGGTATCGCCATCTGTTGCCTTTACAATGAGAGGAAAGGGAATCATAGGATATTGTGTTTTCATTCTTCAAATTCCTCCATAAACTTTTTAATTAAGGCTAGTCCACTGGTTCTATGCCGATAGACAGTAGAACGGTTCAATTTCAACAGGTCTGCAATTTCTGAATCGCTCATGTCCATAAAGTAAAACAGCAGTAGAATTTCACGTTTCTTGTCTGGCAACTCACGTAATGCTTCACTCAACAAATCATTTTCAACGCCTACTGATAACCCATTGAGTGTAAAAATCTGAAAGTCAGTTGAATAGTTATCTGTTGTCGCAAACTGGCTAACAAGATAATCGCCAACATCCGAAAAGGACACCTCACGCTTTGCAATCCTTGAAAGATAAAGCATATAATTCTTTCGCTCGTCTTCCATAGCACGTTTACAGATATAGTCAAACTGATTTTCTATTGTGGTCTGAAAAGAAGATGGTTTCATGTTTCTCACCCCCTTTCTGTCTAGGAAAGGAAGTGAGCCTTGCTCGTTTATCTCCTTTCACTCTTAGTCCCAATGTGAAAGGGGGATTTGTTGCATTACTGATAAATAAACTTTGTAAAAAAGTTCTGAATAGCCAAAAAAGCATATAAACAGATTTATTTCTCTGTTTACATGCTTCTGTTATTCTATCTATATGATTTATAAAACCACATTGGTGGACGTACTTATCTATTGCAGATAGACGACTTTTTTTGACAAGAACCCAATGTAAGGAAATTTATTGTATATGATGTACTTCATGGCGACGTTGACCTCCAACAAACCGCCATTTGGAAGTAATATACAATATTTTAACAGCGTAAATAGCACTACCATATAACGGTTTTTTTTATTGGCGTTTAGTAGTGCTTTTTATTAAATATAAACCTATAAACCATATAACACGTTTTTCTATACCTGTTTTTAATTCAGTAGGAACAATAAAATGTATAGAGGTGGTCTACTATGCGTAAAAAAGAAGATAAATATGATTTTAGAGCCTTTGGTTTAGCCATTAAAGAAGCTCGATTGAAACGAGGTTTAACTCGTGAACAAGTGGGAGCATTGATTGAAATTGACCCACGGTACTTAACTAATATTGAAAATAAGGGGCAACACCCCAGCATACAAGTTCTTTATGACCTTGTATCGTTACTTCATGTTTCCGTTGATGAATTTTTCTTACCTGCTAATAACTTGGTAAAAAGCACCCGACGATTACAGATAGAGAAATACATGGATAGCTTTACAGACAAAGAACTATCCTTAATGGAATCTTTAGCCAGCGGTATCAACGAAGCAAGAAACATCGAAGACTAATTAAAAGAATCCATACATAACGGAAAGAGCCGATAAAATGAGATTGTATTAATCTCATTTTATCGGCTCTGCGTCTTTGCGTCTGGCTCTGTAATCACAGTTACTTTGAACTGCTTTATTTCAATTAAATTTTCTTGTCTGCATTTCGGACAATAGAGGGGGAATTTTTTTAATTCAGTATCTTCTCTTATCTTTAATCGTGTTTTATTTCCACATACAGGACATGTTGAGGCGGTAAGTTTGCTAGTCAAGGAGTAAAACGACGAAGATTAGCATTTACTTCCGCCCATGCGATAGCTGTCCGTGATTGACAAGTGCTAGCACGCAGACAGAACGGAGATAGCGAACCGCTGAGTGTGTCGCTCTGCTCGTAAAAGCTTAGAAACCTTTGAACGAAAGGGATAATGAAAGCCTTGATTGCAAGGCTTTTTGCTTTATGGTGGGTAAGTATCAGAGTGAGAAAATTTTTGGAATGAGTAGAAGTGATAGCTAGAAATTATCAGTTTCTATTTCCATTTACCCTGTGGGTACGTGTTTGTTTCCATTGACAAGGAGTTTGTGGGAATAGAAATGTACCCACCTTGTTTGAATCAAGTGAAGTGTAGTTGAAGGAAATCTGTTGAAAGCAATACTTCATTTTACCGAATAAGTAATAATTTAGGCAACTTCAAATCGATTAAAAAAAACTATTTTAAAGGTTAAGAGTAGACAAAAATTGTCCACTCTTTTTTGCAAACTCAATTTATCAATAAATGAAATGAGGGAATGTAAAATGAAATATTTTGAGGTTGAGTTAGAAAATCCTGATGAATTTTTAAAACTACAAACAGAAGATTTTGTGAAAGCTAATCGCTTGCTACTAAGGAAGATAATCCAGAGCGTTACAGTCTATGAAGAAAACTTCGTCATATCCTTTAAATCTGGCATCGAATTGGAAGTATGAGTCTCATTCCATAACTTTTATATTGAACATATCATCTTGTTGTGTTATACTATAAATTGATATAAACAAAGATGTAGGAGGAACCGAAACTATGACAGCCTCAATGCGTTTAAGATAAGCTGGCAATAAAAAAAGCAGAATCTATACCCGATGATAGGCTTTTTTGTTGTGCTTATTTATACGATATTGAGCATTCATTAGTTACGGTGAGGATATTGGTTATTTAACTATACCTTTATTTAACTATGTCTTTAATATGAATGTTTCCAAATTGTATGTATGCAGACCAAAAGCCACATTGTGGGGTTTGGCCTGCATTTTTTATTGCCTAGAATGCTATTCAAAATAGAAATTCAAGCAAAATAATATGCAGGAGATAATATAAATGGAAAAATACAACAATTGGAAACGAAAATTTTATGCAATATGGGCAGGGCAAGCAGTATCATTAATCACTAGTGCCATCCTGCAAATGGCGATTATTTTTTACCTTACAGAAAAAACAGGATCTGCGATGGTCTTGTCTATGGCTTCATTAGTAGGTTTTTTACCCTATGCGATTTTGGGACCTGCCATTGGTGTGCTAGTGGATCGTCATGATAGGAAGAAGATAATGATTGGTGCCGATTTAATTATCGCAGCAGCTGGTGCAGTGCTTGCTATTGTTGCATTCTGTATGGAGCTACCTGTCTGGATGATTATGATAGTATTGTTTATCCGTAGCATTGGAACAGCTTTTCATACCCCAGCACTCAATGCGGTTACACCACTTTTAGTACCAGAAGAACAGCTAACGAAATGCGCAGGCTATAGTCAGTCTTTGCAGTCTATAAGCTATATTGTTAGTCCGGCAGTTGCAGCACTCTTATACTCCGTTTGGGATTTAAATGCTATTATTGCCATCGACGTATTGGGTGCTGTGATTGCATCTATTACGGTAGCAATTGTACGTATACCTAAGCTGGGTAATCAAGTGCAAAGTTTAGAACCAAATTTCATAAGGGAGATGAAAGAAGGAGTTGTGGTTCTGAGACAAAACAAAGGATTGTTTGCCTTATTACTCTTAGGAACACTATATACTTTTGTTTATATGCCAATCAATGCACTATTTCCTTTAATAAGCATGGAACACTTTAATGGAACGCCTGTGCATATTTCTATTACGGAAATTTCCTTTGCATTTGGGATGCTAGCAGGAGGCTTATTATTAGGAAGATTAGGGGGCTTCGAAAAGCATGTATTACTAATAACAAGTTCATTTTTTATAATGGGGACCAGTTTAGCCGTTTCGGGAATACTTCCTCCAAATGGATTTGTAATATTCGTAGTTTGCTGTGCAATAATGGGGCTTTCGGTGCCATTTTATAGCGGTGTGCAAACAGCTCTTTTTCAGGAGAAAATTAAGCCTGAATATTTAGGACGTGTATTTTCTTTGATCGGAAGTATCATGTCACTTGCTATGCCAATTGGGTTAATTCTTTCTGGATTCTTTGCTGATAAAATCGGTGTAAATCATTGGTTTTTACTATCAGGTATTTTAATTATTGGCATTGCTATAGTTTGCCAAATGATAACTGAGGTTAGAAAATTAGATTTAAAATAAACAATATTGGAGGAATATTTATGTATCTTATTTTCATGTAACTCTTCCTGCTAAAATCGCAGGGTTTTCCCTGCATACAAGCAAATGAAAGCATGCGATTATAGACAGGAGGAAATGTTATGGAATTAATATTAAAAGCAAAAGACATTCGTGTGGAATTCAAAGGACGCGATGTTTTAGATATAAATGAATTAGAAGTATATGATTATGACCGTATTGGTTTAGTAGGAGCAAATGGTGCTGGAAAAAGCACTTTACTCAGGGTACTTTTAGGAGAATTAACTCCCCCAGGATGTAAAATGAATCGTCTGGGTGAACTTGCCTATATTCCCCAGTTGGACGAAGTAACTCTGCAGGAGGAAAAAGATTTTGCACTTGTAGGCAAGCTAGGTGTTGAGCAATTAAATATACAGACTATGAGCGGTGGTGAAGAAACAAGGCTTAAAATAGCACAGGCCTTATCGGCACAGGTTCATGGTATTTTAGCGGATGAACCTACGAGCCATTTAGACCGTGAAGGAATTGATTTTCTAATAGGACAGCTAAAATATTTTACAGGTGCACTGTTAGTTATTAGCCATGACCGCTATTTTCTTGATGAAATAGTAGATAAAATATGGGAACTGAAAGATGGCAAAATCACTGAGTATTGGGGAAACTATTCTGATTATCTTCGTCAGAAAGAGGAAGAACGTAAGAGCCAAGCTGCAGAATACGAACAATTTATTGCGGAACGTGCCCGATTGGAAAGGGCTGCGGAGGAAAAGCGAAAACAGGCTCGTAAAATAGAACAGAAGGCAAAAGGTTCTTCAAAGAAAAAAAGTACTGAAGACGGAGGGCGTTTAGCTCATCAAAAATCAATAGGAAGTAAGGAAAAAAAGATGTATAATGCTGCTAAAACCCTAGAGCACAGGATTGCGGCCTTAGGAAAAGTAGAAGCTCCGGAAGGCATTCGCAGAATTCGTTTCAGGCAAAGTAAAGCATTGGAGCTCCATAATCCATACCCTATAGTCGGTGCAGAAATTAATAAAGTATTTGGGGATAAGGCTCTGTTTGAAAATGCATCTTTTCAAATTCCGTTAGGAGCAAAAGTGGCGTTAACTGGTGGTAATGGAATCGGAAAAACAACTTTAATCCAAATGATCTTAAACCATGAAGAAGGAATTTCTATTTCGCCTAAGGCAAAAATAGGTTACTTTGCACAGAATGGTTACAAGTACAACAGTAATCAGAATGTTATGGAGTTTATGCAGAAGGATTGTGACTACAATATATCAGAAATTCGTTCAGTGCTAGCATCTATGGGGTTCAAACAGAACGATATTGGAAAAAGTTTATCTGTTTTAAGCGGTGGAGAAATTATAAAATTGTTGCTTGCTAAAATGCTCATGGGTAGATATAACATCCTAATAATGGATGAACCCAGTAACTTCCTTGACATACCAAGTTTAGAGGCTTTGGAAATACTAATGAAGGAGTACACCGGAACTATCGTGTTTATCACCCACGATAAACGATTACTCGAAAATGTAGCAGATGTAGTTTATGAAATTAGAGATAAGAAAATAAATCTGAAACATTAAATTTAAGGTAGTCGCTGGTCAGTATAGTCTGTTCTGGTTGGCGACTCCATTGTTAAAGAGTATAAAGACTTTAGATTTTATGAATATTAAAAATAGGAACAGTCAATTGAACTGCTCCTATTTTTCTGCTAAATATATTGTAGTTTTCTTATATGTATAATGATAGATTAGCGGATTCTCATCTACGGTACTTACTTCAAATATGAAGAAGTGATCGCGGTTATCTCTGGACTTTTCCTTATTGAGGACAAAGTAATTCTTACGTGAAGTCGCCATTGTTTTTAGGATATCATCAGTTAGGAAGGTCAATGGAATATTCATGTTAGAGTAGCGGTAGAAGTCACGTTCAAAATCTTGGTAGCTCTCGCTATAATAGTCCATTTGTAGGTGATTACGCTGAAACTCAAGCTGATTCATAGAGCACCTCCTCGACAAGTTCAATACTAATAATGTCTTTTAATTTCAAATTGATGTGACCTGTTGTAGTTTTTATCAAAATGAAATCTTTGGTCAGACTTGGTATTGTTCCAGTGTAGGAAACACGCTTGTTTTTTTCAATCACTTGAATGCGTGTGCGTAGCTGCCCGGCGTATACTTGACTGAGGAGTAATAATTTCTTCTCTAGTGATAAGTCAGACATGTACGTTACTTTGTTTGTATCATCAGAGAGTGCTGATGCATGTTCAGATAGGAAAAAGCCCATCCATTTTTGCATCTTTGTATCCTGGTACTCTCTTGCTGATTGAAATGGTAAATATGAACGGTCAATCATATCAAATCCTTTCTATGCAGAGGCAAGGGTATTTTTATCAAATTGAATCGTAAAACCTTGAATTCCCCCACCTGTGTAACATTCTTTAAAGCGATTGATTACCTCAGTATAGATTATCACAGATGAGCTTGTTGGCTTAATGCTAAATGTAAATTCCAATGGTAATCGGTTTTCAGATTTAGCATGTACTAGTCGTATCGATATTTCAGTTGTTTTGAGTTTTCTCTGACGAAGTTTTGAAGTTGCTGTTTCAACGATTCCATGTAAAAATCTTTCAAGCATTTCAATATCATTACATCCTTTGCTACGGATTTCTGAAAATTGTACTGTATTTTTTTCTTGTTTCATTTTAATCCCTCCAATCCACCCGCGGAATGACCACCGATAAGTTTACTGCGTTCAATATTTCTGGAACCTTCAGTTAGGACGGTTCCTTTTTGTATGGCTAAAAAACCAAACTGTTCTCTGACAACATCAATAGCTGTCTGAAGTCTATTATCTTTTTCAATTTGTTCTACATCATCAAAGAGTGATAGTAGAGTATAGCTTTCATCTACGAAGCCACTATAAGATACACCAATTTGTCTCACTGCACCAGAGGTGTATTTTTTCGGAATAATACAAGTACATGACTCACCATTGTTTTGGGGAGATTTGCGGGTTCAATTTTATTCTGAGCATTTATAGATTTTTTCATCTCAGTCCTAGAATAGCCAATATGAATAGAAACGACAGTAGTCAATACTAGGGCTACTGTTCCGTTCCACAGTATCATTTAAAAATCATTTTCACACCCTTTCGTCTATTAGTATAGAAGAAAGCTCTCAGCACACAATATCCACTTGTAGTTTATAATAACTATCTCCTCCTTTACACTTTAATTCAAATCTTTATTAAAAAATATTTCATCTTATTTAACAAGAAACCATATTTATAT
>CAJPKS010000055.1:0-9130 GCA_905371285.1 Haemophilus sp. HMSC068C11
AAACAAAAGTTAATTAAAGATATTATTGCGGGACTCACCGTGGGAGTCATTGCGATTCCCCTCTCCATGGCTCTAGCCATTGCCAGCGGTGTTCCACCACAACATGGCCTTTATACTGCTATTGTGGCGGGTATTGTGATTGCATTAACTGGTGGATCGCGTTTCAATATTTCTGGACCAACCGCGGCATTTGTCGTGATTTTATATCCCGTTACCCAACAATTTGGACTCAGTGGTTTGCTCATGGCTACGCTGCTCTCGGGGATTATTTTAGTCATCATGGCATTGTCTCGATTAGGACGACTAATTGAGTACATTCCTCTCCCCGTTACACTGGGCTTTACCTGCGGGATTGGCATTACTATCGGTACATTGCAAATCAAAGATTTTTTAGGTTTAGATATTGCCCAAATGCCACCTCACTATATTGAAAAAGTACAGGCTATTTTGACCGCACTTCCAACGATTAGCAGGGCTGATACCGCTGTTGGTGTGGTCACCTTATTTGTACTCACGCAATGGCACAAACTTCGTTTACCAGTACCTGGTCATTTACCTGCTGTGATTATTGGTACACTGATGGCGTTAGCCTTAGGACAATTTGGCTTCTCGGTTGAAACTATTGGTACGGCGTTCCACTACACCTTAGCGGATGGCACAACGGGAAATGGCATTCCAAATGTCTTGCCCGAGTTTGCCTTACCTTGGAATATTCCAAACGCGCAGGGTGAAATCATTAATTGGAATTTTGATAAAATACAAGCTCTCTTACCTGCAGCCTTTTCAATGGCAGTATTAGGTGCGATTGAGTCACTACTTTGTGCGGTCATTTTAGATAATATGACGGATACCAAACATCACTCCAATAATGAACTGCTTGCTCAGGGTTTAGGGAATATTGTTTCGCCATTCTTAGGCGGGATTACCGCAACCGCAGCTATTGCGCGCTCAGCCGCTAATGTGAAATCAGGAGCGGTATCACCAATATCTAGTGTTGTTCATGCATTCTTAGTCTTATTCTCACTGTTATTCTTTGCGAATGCCCTGTCTTACTTGCCACTTTCTTCCATGTCCGCATTGTTGTTAATGGTGGCTTGGCATATGGCAAACGTGCCTGAAATTATTCGTTTGGCGCGTCGTTCCACACAAAATGAAATTGCGGTATTGTTCACTTGCCTAATTCTCACCGTATTATTCGATATGGTGATTGCCATCTCAGTCGGCGTATTATTGGCGAGCCTCTTATTTATCCGCACCATTGCAGAAATGACAAAAGCCATTGAACAACCTGCACCAGAAGATCTGAATGATGTGTTAGCTTATCGTATTAGTGGTCCATTGTTCTTTGCGGCGGCAGATAAACTCTTTGCGGATTTACACGATAAAACCGTACATACGGATCACGAGATTAAACATATCGTATTGCAATGCGATGCTGTGACTGTGCTCGATACAGGGGGCATTCATGCACTCACTCACTTTGTACAGCATATGTTGCCACATCAACAAATCTACTTGTGCAATATGCAGTTCCAACCCCTTAGAATGTTAGTGAAATCTAACTCTGTGCCTGAATTGCAAAAAATTAATTATGGTACGGATTTACAAGATGTCTTTAATAAAATTCGTAAGTTTGAACAAGCAAATCCATAAAACAGTGAAAAGCGTGCTAAAATAGGCACGCTTTTTTATCAATAAAAATAAAGGAATTCAGAATGCGTCCAAATAATCGTGAAAATCATCAATCTCGTCCAATTAAAATCACCCGTAATTACACGAAACATGCTGAAGGCTCAGTATTAGTTGAATTTGGTGATACCAAAGTATTATGTACGGCGAGTGTTGATGAAAGCGTACCGCGTTTCTTAAAAGGGCAAAATCAAGGTTGGGTGACAGCAGAATATGGCATGTTGCCACGCTCTACACACAGCCGTATGCAACGTGAAGCAGCAAAAGGCAAACAAGGTGGACGTACCATGGAAATTCAACGCTTAATCGCACGTTCATTACGTGCAATGGTTGACTTAGAAGCCCTTGGCGAACGTTCTATTACCTTAGACTGCGATGTGATTCAAGCGGATGGCGGTACAAGAACCGCTTCTATCACTGGTGCAGCAGTGGCTTTATGTGATGCTATCAATGGTTTAATCACTAACGGCACATTAAAAACCAATCCAATCAAAGGTCTGGTTGCGGCAATTTCGGTTGGAATTGTTGAAGGTGAAGCCGTGTGTGATTTGGAATATGTAGAAGATTCAGCCGCTGAAACAGATATGAACGTTGTAATGATGGAAGATGGTCGCATGATCGAAGTGCAAGGTACTGCAGAAGGTGAACCATTCAGCCACGAAGAATTACTCACCTTATTAGGCTTAGCAAAACAAGGCTGCGAACAAATCTTCGCTGCACAACGTGAAGCATTAGGTTTATAGGAACAAAAAATGGAAAGCTACAAAATCGAATTTATTAAATTCGCGTTGAGTCGCCAAGTGCTCAAATTTGGTGAATTTACCCTAAAATCAGGTCGAAAAAGTCCTTATTTTTTCAATGCTGGATTGTTTAGTACTGGCGCAGATCTTGCTCGCTTAGGTGAATACTACGCGAAAGCAATTCAATCAAGTGCGGTCGATTTTGATGTCATTTTTGGGCCTGCCTACAAAGGTATTCCGATTGCGACGAGCGTTTCCATTGCACTATTCAATCAATTTAACCGTGATACACCTGTTTGCTTTAATCGCAAAGAAGCCAAAGATCACGGTGAAGGCGGTAATTTGATCGGTAGCCCATTAACAGGCAATGTGTTGTTAGTCGATGATGTCATTACAGCTGGCACAGCCATTCGTGAATCCATGGCACTTCTTGAAGCCAATCACGCGAAATTAGTCGCTGTCTTTATTGCATTAAATCGTCAGGAAAAAGGCAAAGGGGAACTTTCTGCCATCCAAGAAGTGGAACGCGACTATCAATGCCAAGTGCTTTCCATTATTGATTTGGATGATTTAATGCAATTCATTGAAAAAGAACCCGATTATCAGCAATATTTACCTGCGATGCGGGCTTATCGTGAAAGTTATGGTGTGTAATTTATTACTTGAAAAATAAGAATAAAGCCATATTAATGTAAGGGCAGACATTTGCGTCTGCCCATTATTGTCAAAAGACCTTTTGACCGCACTTTAGGGGAAGAGAATGTATTTTTTTGGAAAGATTATCGGCGTTTTTCTCGGTTTTAAATGGGGGGGCTTTTTCGGCGCTATCGCTGGACTAATTTTAGGCTCCATCGCAGATAAAAAACTCTATGAGCTTGGTTCGGTTAACTCTAGCTTTTTTAAGAAAAAAACGACCCGACAAGCACTCTTTATGCAAACCACTTTTGCGGTACTTGGACATTTAAGTAAATCCAAAGGTCGAGTGACGGAAGAAGATATTCAACTGGCGAATCAGTTGATGAACCAGATGCAATTAGATGAGAGCCATCGCAAACTCGCTCAAGAGGCCTTTCGTCGCGGTAAAGAAGCCGATTTCCCTTTACGCCAGGTGATTCGTGAATTCCGCATTGGATGTGGACAACGTGCTGACTTACTGAGAATGTTCTTACACGTGCAAGTGCAGGCTGCCTTTGCTGATTCTCAATTACATGAGTCAGAAAAAGAAGTGCTTTATGTGGTAGCCGAAGAACTTGGTCTTTCCCGTATGCAGTTTGAGCAAATGCTGGCAATGGAAATTGCGGCTCGCCAATTTACCCAAGGTGGATTCTATCGCCAATACCAACAAGGCGGTTATCAACAGCAAGGTGGTTACCAATACCAACAACAGGGCGGATACCAACAATCTTCAGGCCCAACATTAAGTGATGCTTATAAAGTATTGGGCGTGAGTGAAAGTGATGATCGCAATGCCGTAAAACGTGCATATCGTCGTTTAATGAATGAACATCACCCGGATAAATTAGTTGCGAAAGGCTTACCGCCAGAAATGATGGAGATGGCTAAAGAAAAAGCGCAACAAATCCAGGCCGCTTACGATTTAATTTGTAAAGTGAAAGGCTGGAAATAGTGCGTGTTATCCTCGCCCCTATGCAAGGGGTGCTTGATCCTTTCGTTCGCCAACTTCTAACTGAAGTGAATGAATACGATCTCTGCATCACCGAATTTGTCCGCGTGGTGGATCAACTCTTACCCGAAAAAGTCTTTTATCGTCTTTGCCCTGAACTCAAAAACCAGGGCTTTACCCCTTCTAAAACACCTGTTCGTGTCCAACTTTTAGGTCAACATCCGAACTGTCTTGCTGAAAATGCTAATCACGCCATTGAGCTTGGATCACATGGTATTGATTTAAATTGTGGCTGCCCATCCAAAACCGTTAATGGGAGCAACGGAGGAGCAGCACTTCTCAAACAACCTGAATTAATTTATCAAGCGACTCTAGCCTTACGAAAAACCGTACCTAGTCATTTACCTGTCAGTGTGAAAGTAAGATTAGGTTGGGATTGTACTTCACAAGCGTTTGAAATTGCTGATGCCGTACAACAAGGTGGCGCCACTGAAATCACTATTCACGGTCGAACTAAAGCCGATGGCTATCGTGCCGATCGCATCAATTGGGAAAAAATCGGTGAAGTGAGATCTCGCTTGACGATCCCTGTGATTGCTAATGGTGAAATTTGGCGCTGGGAAGATGGTCAAGCATGTTTGAAAGCGACCGGCTGCGAAGATCTAATGGTCGGGCGTGGTGCATTAAATATCCCAAACTTAAGCCTTGTACTCAAACAAAATTGCGAAAAAATGCCTTGGGTGGATATTCAAAAAATCTTGCAAAAATATGCGGAAATGGAAAATTTCCATGATTCTGGTTTTTATCATGTTGCCCGAATCAAACAATGGCTACGCTATCTCAATAAAGAATATCCTGAAGCAGATATCGTTTTTGAGCGAATTAAAACCAGCAAAACAGCAGAAGAGCTGAGAGAACGACTCTGTCAGAGCTAAAAAAGTGCGATCAAAATAGACGGCTTTTTTAGCATTATCCCCACTCGTACGATGAGTGCTTACAGTCAAACAAAACTTGACCAAAATCAAAAAGCTATCATGCAGAATCAGTAGAATCGATGAGGCATATACCACAAAAAAGGAGAGGTGCCTTATGAAGACTCGTCTATTGCTTTCAAGCTTACTTATCGCATTAAGTGCAACATCATTTGCCCAAACGCATAAAGCGCATTGGTCTTATAATGGAAAAGAAAGCCCTGAACATTGGGGTGATTTGCTCACCGAATATCAAACCTGTAAGCTAGGGAAGGTTCAGTCGCCTGTTAATCTCGAAGCTGATAACAGCATGAAAGTGGCAAATAAACCACTTAAGATGAATTATTTCCCTGCAGCTTATCAAGTAGAAAACAATGGACATACTGTGCAAGTCAGTGTTACACAAGAAAATGCACCATTTATTACGCTCAACAATAAACCATTTTATTTAAAACAATTTCACTTTCACACACCAAGTGAACATACCTTTAAACGTCAACATTATCCTTTAGAAATTCATTTTGTCCATCAAAGTGAAGATAAAGCATTAGCGGTTGTTGCCGTAATGGTCAATGAAGGTGAAGCTAATCCAGCATTAGCGCCAGTCGTTGAGAAAAAACTTACCGTTGGACAAAAAGAAAAATTGACTCAACAGATTGATATTAAAGCGCTAATGCCAAAAGAGATGGCACGCTTCCGCTTAAATGGATCTCTCACTACTCCACCTTGTAGTGAAAACGTGGCTTGGACCATTTTTAAATCACCAATTCAAGCAAGCAAGGCACAAATTGCTGCGATAGAAGAAATGGAAGGGAAAAACAACCGCCCAACGCAACCATTAAATCAGCGTGATGTGGAAGTTGAACAATAAATAAAAAATGCGTGGATAGTTTCCACGCATTTTTTATTCAGATTAGAAAGATTAAAGGTGAATGTTGCCATCATAGATATGAGTCGCATCGCCAGTCATATAAAGCGGTGAGCCTACGCCTTCCCATTCAATAAGTAAGCTACCACCTGGTAGATCAACTTGCACTTTGTTATCAAGTAAACCTTGCATAATCCCTACAGCCGCTGCCGCACAAGCGCCACTGCCACAAGCTTGCGTTTCACCTGCACCTCGTTCATATACACGCAACTTAATGTGGTTACGATTGACGACTTGCATAAATCCAGCGTTTACCCTTTCCGGAAAACGTTCGTGATTTTCTAAGAGTGGACCTAACTCTGCTACATTGGCCGTTTCAATATCGTCCACTTGAACAACACAATGTGGATTACCCATTGATACCGCACCACAAAGCACTGTTTGAACATCGGTACGTAGAATATAATTTTTTTCAAATTTGTTGGCAGTAAAAGGAATTTTATTGGGTTCCCAAATCGGCTCGCCCATATTGACGCGAATTTGCCCATCTTCTTTTACCGTTAAAACCATTTTTCCTTTTTGCGTGCTTACTGCAATATCCTTTTTATTGGTCAGCCCTTTTAAAGTCACAAAACGCGCAAAACATCTTGCCCCGTTTCCACATTGCGATACTTCACTGCCATCTGCATTAAATATACGGTAATGGAAATCTAAATCTGGATCATAAGGAGGCTCAACAATTAAAAGCTGATCAAAACCAATGCCACGATGACGATCGGCTAAGCGTTTAATGGTTTCAGGGGTAAAATAGGCATTTTGCGTCACAGCATCAACAACGACAAAGTCATTGCCAAGGCCATGCATTTTGGAAAACTGCATGTTTCCTTCCTTGATTTGAAAATTTTTTGGCATTATAGAGAGCAATAAGCCGAATGGCAAATAGCCAGAATAGACAAAGTGCGGTCAAAAAACACTTTATTTTCTCTCCGCACTTTCATCATTACATCCAAGCGTTATTACGAATGATCCCTACTGCAATCCCTTCAATTTCAAAATGAGGTTGTTCTTCAAGATTCACCACTATCGGCTGAAACTCTTCATTTTCTGCATGCAGATAAATAACTGAACCTTTACGTTCTAGGCGTTTTACTGTTACTTCATCTTCAATTCTTGCGACAACAATCTGCCCATTTCGCACATCTTTTGTGCTATGCACGGCAAGAAGATCGCCATCTAAAATGCCGATATCTTTCATGGATTGACCATATACTTTTAATAAGAAATCAGCTTGTGGCTTAAACATATTGGCATCAACACGATAAGTACCTTCAATATGTTGCTCCGCTAAAATCGGTTCCCCTGCGGCCACGCGACCAATGAGTGGTAAGCCCTCTTCTTCCTCATCATTTGCACTGTCATCAATAATGCGAATACCGCGAGAAGCTCCAGCAACAATTTCAATTGCACCTTTGCGGGCAAGTGCTTTTAAGTGTTCTTCTGCCGCATTAGGGGATTTAAAACCTAATTCGCGAGAAATTTCTGCACGAGTAGGCGGCATACCCGTGGTTTCTAAATGGCGTTTTAAGAGTTCCAGCACTTCTTGTTGTCTGGCAGTTAATGGTCTCATATACACTCCTGTTACTTTATACAGAATAACTGTTAGTATATACAGAAAGATGGCAATTGCAACAACTATTTTCTAGTCATAAAAGTGCGGTCAATTTTTTTCATATTTTGCGTGTTCATCATAAATCTCAAATGTAAATTTTTAGAATTTGACTGGTCGAATGTGTTAAAATGCCAGACAATACCTAGAAATGTCTAACAAAAAGAGAATATTAATTATGTCTGGCATCGTAAGTACTTATCGTAAATTATTAGAATTACCGCTTTCGGTTCTAGTAAAAAATAATCCTATTCCCGCTCAACCCATCGAAGAGCTTCAACTCAATATCAATCAACCCATTCTTTACGTTTTACCTTATACCTCTCAAACTGACTTCGTGATTTTCCGTCGTAACTGTTTGAGCGTCGGTTTACCTGATCCAGCTGAAAAGAATGTGATTGATGGCGTAGCATTACCACGTTATGTCTATTTAGACGAAGGTCGCCGCTTTTTTAAATCAAAAGGCGCAAAAGATGAAACTGTCAAAGTCTTCAATAAATATTTAGAGTTGCACCGTGATGTTGCTGATTTAGATGTACAACTGATCCCTGTTTCTGTGCTTTGGGGGCGTTCACCAGGTAAAGAAGATAAAGCAAGCTTACCTAATCTTCGCTTATTAAATGGTCTTCAAAAAACCTTTGCGGCCATTTGGTTTGGACGTGATACTTTTGTGCGTTTTTCTCAAGCACTTTCTTTGCGTTACATGGTAAATGAGCACGGTTCAGATGAAAAAATTGCACAAAAACTGGCTCGCGTGGCTAAAATGCACTTTGCGAAACAACGCATTTCCGCGACTGGACCTCGTTTGCCAAACCGCGAAGCGATGTTTAATAAGCTCTTAAATTCTCAAGCAATTCAAAATGCGATTGAAGATGAGGCAAAATCAAAAAATATCAGCCGTGAGAAAGCCTATGCTGAAGCCGAAAAAATTCTTCATGAAATAGCGGCTAATGTAAGCCATTCAAGCCTTCGTGCGGCGGATCGTTTCTTACGTTGGTTATGGAACAAACTGTATTCTGGTATTGATGTACAAAATGCCGACCGAGTACGTAAATTAGCATTAGAAGGACATGAGATTGTTTATGTGCCTTGTCACCGTAGTCACATTGACTATTTATTGCTTTCTTATGTGCTCTATCACCAAGGTCTTGTACCGCCACACATTGCAGCAGGGATTAACTTAAACTTCTGGCCAGCAGGTCCTTTATTCCGTAGCTGGGGGGCATTCTTTATTCGCCGTACGTTTAAAGGTAACCGCCTTTACTCTGCAATCTTCCGTGAGTATTTAGGGGAATTATTCCACCGAGGTTATTCCGTCGAATACTTCATTGAAGGTGGTCGTTCTCGTACAGGTCGCTTGCTTGCACCGAAAACCGGTATGATGTCGATGACACTACAAGCGCTTCAACATAACCAAACTCGTCCAATTTCTGTGGTGCCTGTGTATATCGGTTATGAGCACGTATTAGAAGTAGATACTTACGCGAAAGAATTACGTGGCGCAGCGAAAGAAAAAGAAAATGCTGGCTTAGTTTTACGTGTGATTAAAAAATTACGTAATTTAGGTCAAGG
>CAJPKS010000056.1:0-9116 GCA_905371285.1 Haemophilus sp. HMSC068C11
CCTATCACCGTACGATAGCAACAATTATTAATAAGCTAATTGCTGCAGGTTTTCAAATTGAACAAATGGCAGAACCCATGTTAGCCGAGCAACCACAATGGCATGATGAATTTAAAGATTTGCGGCATCGTCCCCCTTTATTGTTTATTAAAGCAAGAAAAGTGATGAATTTAACAAAATAAACTGGTTTTTGACCGCACTTTATGGTATAAATCGCACCGCTGTTTTTGGGTTTCAAAAGCAGCGTTTTTAATTATTAACAACACACACATATCATCAAGGCTTAATCGGGGTGCCAAACGGTCGATTAGCTGGTATGTGGAGGCTCAACCCCAACAAAAGGAAAATATTATGGCACAAGTTTCAATGCGCGACATGATCAACGCAGGCGTACACTTCGGACACCAAACTCGTTACTGGAACCCACAAATGAAACCTTTCATTTTTGGTGCTCGTAACGGTGTTCACATCATCAACTTAGAAAAAACTTTACCTTTATTCAACGAAGCTTTAGCGGAATTAACTCGCATTGCTAGCAACAACGGTAAAGTATTATTCGTTGGTACAAAACGTGCAGCGTCTGAAGCAGTTCAAGCAGCAGCATTAGATTGTCAGCAATATTACGTAAACCACCGTTGGTTAGGTGGTATGTTGACTAACTGGAAAACCGTTCGTCAATCAATTAAACGTTTAAAAGATTTAGAAACTCAATCTCAAGATGGTACTTTTGACAAATTAACCAAAAAAGAAGCGTTAATGCGTACCCGTGAGATGGAAAAACTTGAATTAAGCCTTGGCGGTATCAAAGATATGGGCGGCTTACCAGATGCGTTATTCGTTATCGGTGCAGACCACGAACATATCGCTGTTAAAGAAGCAAACAACCTAGGTATTCCTGTGTTTGCTATCGTTGATACTAACTCAACTCCAGCTGGCGTAGATTTCGTTATCCCTGGTAACGATGATGCGACTCGTGCTATCCAACTTTACGTTTCTGCAGCTGCAGCAGCGGTTAAAGAAGGTCGTGGTAACGAAGCTCAAGTTGCTGAAGAATTAGCAGCTGACGCAGAATAATTTAAGTTTTGCAATAAGGCGAAGCCCTTAATAATCAAACGATTAATTGGCATAGGGGCTAAAATTTAGCCCCTATATTTTTATCTAAAAGTGCGGTCAAAATAAATCGCATTTTCGACAGAGGATTTTTAAAATGGCTGAAATCACAGCATCATTAGTAAAAGAACTTCGTGAACGTACCGGTGCCGGTATGATGGAATGTAAAAAAGCATTAGTTGAAGCAAACGGTGATATCGAGTTAGCAATCGACAACATGCGTAAATCTGGTCAAGCTAAAGCAGCTAAAAAAGCAGGCCGTGTTGCAGCTGAAGGTGTTATCCTTGCTCGTGTAGAAAATGGTTTCGGTGTATTAGTTGAAATGAACTGTGAAACTGACTTCGTAGCAAAAGATGCTGGTTTCTTAGGTTTAGCAAACGAAGTAGCTGATTTCGCAGCAGCACACAAAGGTACGACTATCGAAGCGTTACAAGCACAATTTGAAGAAAAACGTGCTGCATTAGTGGCTAAAATCGGTGAGAACATGAACATCCGTCGTGTTGCTTACTTAGATGGTCAAGTTATTGCTCAATACTTACACGGTGCGAAAATCGGTGTGTTAGTTGCGGGTGAAGGTTCAGCTGATGAACTTAAAAAAGTGGCAATGCATGTAGCGGCATCTAAACCAGAATTCGTGAACCCAGAAGATGTACCTGCAGAAGTAGTTGAACACGAGCGTCAAATCCAAATTGATATCGCAGTTAACTCTGGCAAACCAAAAGAAATTGCAGAGAAAATGGTTGAAGGCCGTATGAAGAAATTCACTGGTGAAGTTTCATTAACAGGTCAAGCATTCGTAATGGATCCTTCTGTATCTGTAGGCGACTTCTTAAAATCAGTAAATACTTCAGTGTCTAACTTCATCCGTTTAGAAGTAGGTGAAGGTATCGAGAAAAAAGAAGAAGATTTCGCAGCTGAAGTTGCAAAAATCACTGGCGGTAACGCTTAATTTTCTCCATTGAGATATTATAAAAAAGCCGATATTCAATATCGGCTTTTTTGTTATCTTAAATTTGAGATGCTTTATTTCTTTGGACGAATATCGATGGCGGGGTCTGCATCTTTACGATATTTTTCTTCAATCAGTTTTTTCAGCCCATAATCGTCTTTGTCAGCTTGTTCAGAGAATAAATCTTCTTCTAATGTGAGCTTCGGATTTTTAATCCCTATCCAATTAGCAATACCTTCTAAGAAATTCAAACCAGATTTAAAGGCTTTGTATTCTTTACGTGCCGTATCATCAGATGAAATCTTAAAGAGCGGAATATTATGATGTAATTGACTGTGACAGTTTTGGTTAAACAAGGTTACACCATGTTTATCATCTTCTTGGTGACATAAACCATGATCAGAAAAATAAATCATTGAGAAAGTGCGGTGTGTTTTTTGCTCGTTTTCTTTGAGGGTTTCATACACTTTCTTAATAAAATCATCGGTTTTCTTAATGGATGTAATATAGCAATTTAAGTATTCGTTCTTTTTCTCAATGTCATTATCATTGAAAATTTTCGGATAATCTTCAACACGATCGCAAGCAAGAGGATGTGAACCATAAATGTGTAACACAATAAAGCGTTTACCTTGTGTTGGATCTTCTAAAACTTGGGCAAATTTAGGAATTAAATCAAAATCGCTGTAGTTTGTAGAATTAAAGCTACCGCCTTTTTTCAGGAAAATGGTTTCATCAGATTTTGATGCAAGCGAAGCAACTGGCGTGTCATATTCACCTAAGAAACCTTGATTAGAAAGCCAGTAGGTTTTTACGCCTGCGGACTTAATCAGATCCACTAAGCTTAAATCATAGTTAGGTTCCCATTTTTCTTTGTCAGGTAAAGTTAACATTAAGCGCAATGAGGCGACAGTGTTGGTTCCGGCAGATGTCATCCCATCAATAAGTGTGCCATTTGTTGATGACATGAATGGCGTGTCATTAACAGGATAGCCATAAGCATGTAAGTAGTCTTTTCGCGCACTTTCACCCAAAATAATCACATAATCTTGGTATTTCGAATTTTCTAATGTGGATTGTCCCCAGTTGCTTTCTTGTGACATTTTTTTCAATTTTTGCCATTCATTAACAATTTCTACACTCGAATCTATTGTTTCTTTTAATGGCGCAGCAATCGGTAAGTTGTAGCCAATCAACAGGGTAGCGAGGGCAATGAATGTTTTATTGCGATAAAATTTTACCCCAAATTTGACCGCACTTTTGTAATGTAAAAAGACTAAAACTGGAATAGCTAATGCAGCTAAATAGCTGCTTACAGGGATTTGCATGAGAAACTCTTTGGTCTCTAACATATCTGTCGCGAGAACCGATGCAATATATTGGTAGCTTGGCGCACCAAAATTTAAGCCTGTCGGCGTATAAATTGCGTGTAAGCAAACTATGGGTAATAAAATAAAATAGAAAGATTTTCGGCTACTACTTAATAAAATAATGAAAATAGCCGCGAGTAAAATCAGACTAATAGATGGCTCAGGAAACATCCCTGAACCTCGTAAAATCAAATAACCCGCAGCAATGGCGCAAGCCAAAGAAAAAAGTGCGGTTAAAATTTGTGAGGTTTTTGAAATCTTCATAAAGTTTACCTATAAAATCAAAACAGCGATATTTTATCGCACTTTTCTGACTAATTTCCATTTTTAACTTTTTCGCTCTTTTGCTAGAATAAGCCAAATTTTGTAACCGACAAAGGAAAAGACAAATGAGCCAACCAATTTACAAACGTATTTTATTGAAATTAAGTGGTGAAGCATTGCAAGGTGATGAGGGCTTCGGTATCGATCCTTCGATCCTTGATCGTATGGCGTTAGAGATTAAAGAATTAATTGAAATGGGCGTGGAAGTTGGTGTTGTGCTCGGTGGTGGTAACTTATTCCGTGGTGCAAAATTAGCTAAAGCCGGCATGAATCGCGTAGTGGGCGACCATATGGGGATGCTTGCAACCGTAATGAATGGCTTGGCAATGCGCGATGCGCTTCATCGTGCGGATGTGAATGCAAAATTAATGTCTGCTTTCCAATTAAATGGGATTTGCGATACCTATAACTGGTCTGAAGCCATCAAAATGTTACGTGAAAAACGTGTGGTGATTTTCTCAGCGGGAACGGGGAGCCCGTTCTTTACTACAGATTCTGCTGCATGCTTGCGTGGTATTGAAATTGAAGCGGATATCGTGTTAAAAGCGACCAAAGTTGATGGCGTGTATGATTGCGACCCTGCAAAAAATCCTAATGCGAAGCTATACCATAAATTATCTTATGCAGAAGTGATTGATAAAGAATTACAAGTAATGGATTTAGCTGCGTTCACACTTGCGCGTGACCACGGTATGCCAATTCGTGTATTTAATATGTGCAAACCAGGTGCGTTACGCAAAGTCGTACTCGGTACAGAAGAAGGCACAACGATTAGTTAATTTTTTAAAGAATAAAATGGCGAGAGACTATCTCGCCTTTTTTATGAATAAATTTATTCAAAACTCCCTAAAAATCCAGTAAAATCACTGTGTTTTATCTTTATTTATTGAAAAGGACAGATGAATGATTAATGAAATCAAACAAGATGCTGAAGCTCGCATGGAAAAAAGCCTTGAAGCCTTACGTGGGCATATTGCAAAAATCCGTACAGGTCGTGCTCAACCCAGCTTATTAGACGCGATCCAAGTGGAATACTATGGTGCAGCGACACCACTTCGTCAATTAGCTAACGTTGTTGCGGAAGATGCGCGTACTTTAGCGGTAACAGTATTTGACCGTTCTTTAATCAGTGCAGTAGAAAAAGCAATTTTAACTTCTGATTTAGGTTTAAACCCATCTTCAGCAGGCACAACAATTCGCGTGCCTCTTCCTCCATTAACTGAAGAACGTCGTCGTGATTTAATCAAAATCGTAAAAAGCGAAGGTGAGCAAGGTAAAGTCGCGATTCGTAACGTACGTCGTGATGCAAATGATAAAATCAAAGCATTATTAAAAGACAAAGAAATCAGCGAAAACGATCAACATAAAGCGGAAGAAATCATTCAAAAAGTGACTGATAGCTATATCAAAAAAGTTGATGAGATCTTAGCAGATAAAGAAAAAGAATTAATGGATTTCTAATTGTCGAACCATGTTTTGGGGCAGACCAAGTGTCTGCCCTTGTTCTATTCTGATAAAAAATAAAAGCACAAAGTGCGGTCGAAATTTTATGCAAAAACAAAATCTTGTTATTTTAGGATCAACCGGTTCTATCGGTCATAGCACCCTTTCTGTTATCGAACATAATCCTGACAAATACCATGCCTTTGCGTTAGTGGGAGGCAAAAATGTTGAGACAATGTTTGAACAATGCGTGAAATTTCAACCGCACTTTGCTGCATTAGATGATGAAAATGCAGCAAAGGTATTGCGAGAAAAATTAGCCTCACACCACATTAAAACAAAAGTCTTAGCCGGGCAGAAAGCCATTTGTGAGTTGGCAGCACATCCGGACGCAGATCAAGTTATGGCAGCCATTGTTGGGGCTGCTGGATTACTACCAACTCTTTCGGCAGTAAAAGCGAGTAAGAAAGTCTTGCTTGCAAATAAAGAATCATTGGTAACTTGTGGCCAGATCTTTATTGATGCAGTGAAGCAATCAAAAGCAAAATTATTGCCTGTTGATAGCGAACATAACGCGATTTTTCAATCCTTACCGCCTGAGGCACAAGAAAAGATTGGATTTTGTCCTTTGAAAGAATTAGGGGTTAGTAAAATTGTCTTAACTGGGTCTGGTGGTCCTTTCCGTTATACGCCGTTAAGCGAGTTTGAGCATATTACGCCAGATCAAGCCGTTGCTCATCCAAACTGGTCAATGGGCAAAAAATTCTCTGTGGATTCTGCCACAATGATGAATAAAGGTTTGGAGTACATTGAAGCCCGCTGGCTCTTCAATGCATCGGCTGATGAAATGGAAGTGATAATTCATCCTCAATCTATTATTCATTCAATGGTGCGTTATGTAGATGGCTCGGTCATTGCTCAAATGGGCAATCCGGATATGAGAACGCCCATTGCGGAAACCATGGCTTATCCAAATCGTACTGTCAGTGGTGTGGAACCATTAGACTTCTTTAAAATCAAAGAATTGACATTTATCGAACCTGATTTTAATCGTTATCCAAATTTAAAATTAGCGATCGATGCGTTTGCAGAAGGGCAGTATGCGACAACCGCAATGAATGCCGCAAACGAAATTGCCGTACAAGCCTTTTTAGATGGCTATATTAAATTTACGGATATTGCAAAAATTAACCAATCATCGGTTGAACAAATGCCATCTTCAACCATTTCAAGCATTGATGATGTATTAGCGGTAGATAAGCAAGCCCGTGAGTTAGCCGATTCACTGGTTAAAAAGTTGATGTAGAATACGCAAAAGTGCGGTCATAAAATCCGAATATTTTAGAATGAAAGAACTTGATAACAATAATATTCCCGAACACGTTGCCATCATAATGGATGGTAATGGGCGCTGGGCGAAGCAACAAAATAAGCTGCGTATTTTTGGCCATACAAATGGTGTGGCAGCCGTGCGTCGTGCGGTGAGTTATGCACGACAAACTGGCATTAAATTTTTGACGTTATATGCGTTTAGTAGCGAAAACTGGAATCGTCCCGAGCAAGAAGTAAGCGCATTAATGACGCTTTTTATGCAGGCACTTGATCGAGAAGTTAAAAAATTACACAAAAATAATATTCGTCTAAAGATTATCGGTGATGTTTCTCGTTTTAGTGAAAAATTGCAAGAGAAGATCGCAAAAGCAGAAAATTTAACGGAAAATAATACCGCACTGACTTTAAATATTGCGGCTAATTACGGTGGTTGTTGGGATATTGTTCAAGCGACTCAACAATTAGCTGAAAAAGTAAAAAATAATGAGATTTCGGTGAGTGATATTAATGAACCACTTTTCCAGCAACATTTAGTCACACAAGATGAGCCGCCGGTCGATTTGTTAATTCGGACGAGCGGTGAGCAACGCATTAGTAATTTCTTACTTTGGCAAATTGCGTATGCGGAATTGTGTTTTTTAGATGTGCTTTGGCCGGATTTTAGTGAAAAAGATTTTAATCAGGCAATTGCCTGCTATCAACAACGTCATCGCCGTTTTGGCGGGACAGAATAAGCGGAGAACTTATGCTTAAAGAACGTGTATTATCAGCCATTGTGTTGATTGCTTTGGTATTATGTGCCTTGTTCTTATTTACCCCATTTTATTTTGCCCTAGCCTTGGGCTTTGTGGCGACGCTTGGTATTTGGGAGTGGGCTCAATTTGCTCGTTTTAAAAATCCTTTAGCACGCCTTTGTATCGCGGCATTTTTAGGTGCATTTATCTTCCTTTGGCTTTATAACGAAGGTAATTATTTAGATGCAGGTCGAGTATTTGAAAACTACTTGCCGCTTTTATTGCTAAATTCAGTCGGTTGGTGGGCGCTTGCATTAGTATTAGTGGTGACTTATCCAAGCTCAGCGAAGTTTTGGGGTAAAAATATCCCTTTACAAGTCTTGTTTGCTTTCTCTACGCTGATTCCTTTTGTTGCCGCAGTCTTACGTTTACGTTTAGATAATTATACAGCTGATCCTCATCATGGTTTATTCTTGTTGCTTTATGTGTTTGTATTGGTATGGGCAGCGGACTCTGGTGCCTATTTTGCGGGACGAGCCTTTGGTAAGCACAAGCTTGCGCCGAAAGTCTCACCGGGAAAAACATGGCAAGGGGTATTTGGAGGCATGATCACCGCGGCGGTATTGGCATTTGTATTTATCCATTTCTCAGGTGAAACCTTATTAGGTAGCCGTTCAATGAGTGGTTTTGTTGTGCTTTCTGTGGCAACTGTGGCTATTTCTGTATTAGGTGACTTAGCAGAAAGTATGTTTAAACGTGAATCAGGCATTAAAGACAGTAGTCAATTAATTCCGGGCCATGGCGGTATTTTAGATCGTATTGATAGCTTAACAGCCGCAGTACCATTCTTCACATATTTCTATTTCTTTGTGTTATAGGATAGAACATGTCATTTTTGTGGTCGCTTGGCTCATTTATTATTGCAATTGCTGTGCTAGTTGCCGTACACGAATACGGCCATTTTTGGGCAGCAAGAAAGTGCGGTATTAAAGTTCATCGTTTTTCGATTGGCTTTGGTAAAGTAATTTGGCGACGCACAGATAAATTGGGCACCGAGTTTGCGATTTCAGCCATTCCGCTTGGTGGTTATGTCAAAATGCTTGACGGACGAAATGAAGAAGTTCCAGCAGAATTAAAATCTCAGGCATTTGAAAGTAAATCTGTCGCTCAACGTGCTTTTGTGATTGCTGCAGGCCCGCTTGCTAATTTTATTTTTGCGATTTTGGCATATTGGGTTATTTATTCTGTAGGGATTCCGAGTGTTAAACCGGTCATTGAAAACGTCACGTCAAATTCACCGGCTGCGATAGCTCAAATTGAACCGAATACCCAGATTTTGGCAATTGATGGGGAGAATACACCCGATTGGGAAACCATTAATTTATTGCTCACTGATAAGTTAGGTTCTGATTCTGTTGAGCTCACATTAACGCCTTTTGGTGAAGACCGACCTTATCAACGAACCATTAATCTGCAAAATTGGACATTTGAGCCAGATAAAGAAACAGCATTTGAAACATTAGGAATCAATCCAGTTTCAAGTAAAGTGGAGATGACTTTATCAAAAGTGGTGGAGAACTCACCAGCTGAAAAAGCGGGCCTATTGATTGGCGATAAAATTTTAGCAGAAAATTCGACCGCACTTGATTGGAAAGCTTTTGTCGGGCAGGTTCAACAAGGTCAGCCTTTTACAATCAAGGTTGAACGAAATCAGGAAATTTTTGACAAAACCTTGCAACCGGAGAAGAATCAAGATGGTAAATGGTTTGTAGGGTTAAGTCCGACGTTCTTAAAAATTGGCGAACAGTATCGAACTGAATTAAAATATGGTATTCTTGATGCTCTACAAAAAGG
>CAJPKS010000057.1:0-9096 GCA_905371285.1 Haemophilus sp. HMSC068C11
GCTTGACCTTTAACCGCTTTTAAACCTAAGAACGGAGCTGGTGTGCCAGCACGTTCTAATGCTTCTTCGATACGGATTAATTGGTTGTATTTCGCAATACGGTCAGAACGGCTCATAGAACCAGTTTTGATTTGACCTGCTGCTGTACCAACCGCTAAATCAGCGATAGTCGCATCTTCGGTTTCACCTGAACGGTGAGAGATTACAGCGGTGTAACCTGCATCTTTAGCCATTTTGATTGCTGCTAAAGTTTCAGTTAAAGAACCGATTTGGTTGAATTTGATTAAGATAGAGTTTGCGATACCTTTTTCGATACCTTCTTTTAAGATTTTGGTGTTAGTGACGAATAAGTCGTCGCCCACTAATTGAACGCGGTCACCTAACACTTTAGTTTGGTATGCGAAACCATCCCAGTCAGATTCATCTTGACCATCTTCGATAGACACGATTGGGTATTGTTTGGTTAATTCTTCAAGATAGTGTGTGAATTCTTGAGAAGTGAATGAACGGCCTTCGCCTTTCATTTCGTATTTGCCAGTTTCTTTGTTATAGAACTCAGAAGATGCACAGTCCATTGCTAAAGTCACGTCTTTACCTAATACATAACCTGCTTTTTCTACAGCTTCTTTGATACATGCTAAAGCGTCAGCGTTAGAGGCTAAGTTAGGTGCGAAACCACCTTCATCACCTACAGCCGTGCTCATGCCTTTAGATTTTAATACTTTCGCAAGGTTGTGGAATACTTCAGCACCGATACGAAGTGCTTCACGTAATGTTTTTGCACCAACTGGTTGAATCATGAATTCTTGGATATCAACGTTGTTATCTGCGTGCTCACCACCGTTGATGATGTTCATCATTGGTAATGGCATAGAGTAAACGCCTGGCGTGCCGTTAAGTTCTGCGATGTAAGCGTAAAGAGGTAAACCTTTAGACGCTGCAGCGGCTTTTGCGTTTGCTAAAGATACCGCTAAGATTGCGTTTGCACCGAAGTTAGATTTGTTTTCAGTACCGTCTAAATCGATCATGATTTGGTCGATTTCAGCTTGGTTAGACGCTTCTTTACCCACTAATGCATTTGCGATAGGACCGTTTACAGCCGCAACCGCTTTTAATACACCTTTACCTAAGAAACGAGATTTGTCGCCGTCACGTAATTCTAATGCTTCACGAGAACCAGTAGATGCACCTGATGGAGCAGCTGCTAAACCAACGAAACCACCTTCAAGATGAACTTCAGCTTCTACAGTTGGGTTACCACGAGAGTCGATGATTTCACGACCAATGACTTTAACGATTTTTGCCATTTTGTTTTCCTCTGTTTAAAGTTAATTAAAATTAGTTAGGCGAACCTAAAACGGGAATATAATAAAGCAAATTTGGAAATTTGTCTTGGAAAAATGATCGCACTTTGATCTGTATCTTATTTTTCAATCAAGTGCGGTAAGTTTTTGTCTCTTTTTCGTCAATTATTTCTTTTATTTCAGTGGAATTGCCTTCAAAAGTTGGTTACAGTTGCACGAAATTTCGTATTATTTTACGACGAATTATTTATTCTTAATTGAGACTTTCTTGCATTGAAAAAGGAATCATTATGTCTCTTTCGACTTTTTTTTACCAAACCAAAACACGAATAAAATCAGCGATATCCACCCATCCGATTGAAATCTTCATGATTGCTACGTTTGCTCTTGGGATTTGGTTTGTGGATATGAATTCAGAAAAAGATCATTTAGCTTATTGGCTATTTGAGCCGATGCTGTTTGTCTTTATTTATTTATCTCGCCCTTATGCCTGGTATCGTTTTTCGTGGATTGTGCCGTTTATTGCCGTTTTCATCATTTGGCAAGTGAATGATAATGCTGATTTTTATGCTTATAGCCCTAAGTTTTGGGGCGCTCAATTTATTGTATTATTGATATTATGTGGCTTTCCATTTGTTAGAAACAATCAAGCCTTTACTTATCGTAATTTTACGACGCTATATTACATCACGTCATCCATTGCTGGCTGGGGGCTCGTCTCTGGTTTGGTCGCTGCAATTTTGGCTTCAATCAGTGCATTATTTAACATTGATTTTAGTGAATGGTTTCAAAAGCATCTTTATTCCTCAATTACCGCATTTTGCCTTCCTTTGTTCTTTTTGGTCTTTCAACAGCGCCAAGAAAATACAGAGATGACGCTAAATCGTAGCATTGAAATTTTAGTAAATTTGATCTTAGTGCCAGCCTTAATGATTTTTACTGTTCTACTTTATGCTTACGTTGGCAAAATTATCTTAGCAGGGGCGTTGCCAAAAGGGATGGTGTCGAATATTGCGTTGCCTTATTTAGTTGGTGGCTTAGGTGTTTACGCTTTACGTAGTATTAGTGTTAAACCAAATTGGGATGGTTTCTTTAAGTTTTTCCCATACCTTTCCATTGTGCCAATTGCATTGTTATGGTTGGCAATTGACCGTCGAATTAGTGCCTATGCTTGGACTGAACAACGGATTTATTTAGTGGCATTAGCCTCGGCGATTACGATTGCTTATGCTATTTTAATCATCCCTAAAATTCGTCAATATCGTTTGATTTCTGTCGTTGTAATGGCCGCAATTTTTGCCATGACTTGGGTGGTGAAACCCAAAGAAATTGCTTATCAAAGCCAAACGGAACGTTTTGAGCATTTACTCACAAAGCTTAATTTATCTGATGGACAAGGAAAAATTCGTGATGATGTGGATTTTTTAAGTCGTTTAGAAAATATGCCCGAAAACGAACGTCAAGATTGGAGTGAATTAGATGATGTATCTGATTATTTAGTCCATCGTTTGGACTTAGGGCCTTATGACAGCTCTAGTTATGAAGAGAAACGAAAAGCCTTTGTAAAAAAATATGGTGAAAAAGCGAATGAACTGATTTCATTGGATGTTTATGAGCATTCTTTCCGTATCAATGATAGCGACATTATGGCTCTGCAAAATAGTCCGATTAGAGAAGCGGAGTTTGAATGGTCATCAATTGATGTGAGTTCGTATAAAAAATGGATCCATGTGCCAGTCTATCAATTCTATCGTGTGGACGATAACAGCTCGAAAAAAGAAGAGAATGAGCCAAAAGAACGAGCCGAAGTTTGTTTTGTTGAAGAGCATGATAGATATTGTACCAATATGGATCAGCATATTAAACAGGTCTTTCAACAACATCATTTAGATTCAATGAAAAAACTGGCGGAATCAGATCTTAAACTCATCCGTAAAGACTTACTAAAAATTGATGCACCAAGTTTTGCTATCTATTTAGGTTCACTTGAAATGCAATTTAGTCAAGAAAAGGGCTATCACTACAAGGAATTAACCGTCGAAGCCATTTTTGAGAAATAGGTTAGATATGTAAAGTACGGTGATGTTATTGCAAAAAATTTGGCTAAAAATGACCGCACTTTGATATTAAAACGGATAAAAATTTCCCTAATCCTATTCAGATTGGGGAAGTAGTCTGATGAAGTAAAAGCTTTATTGCGTTCTTTGATACAAAAGCTTTTTCAAAAATTGTGTATGTGCATCTAAAATACTAAACATCGTTTCCCGATCTTCACCAAATAGTGAGATTTCATTATTTGAACGAACCTTGTCATAAGCAGAAAAAGCGATTTCAAACTCTTCAGTGCGTAATTTAATGGTTTTCCCGTGCAGTATAAGACTTAATAGGCTGACTTCTTTAGGTGTTAATTCTGGAAATAAATGACTGATCCATAGCTCCATAGAGTATTGAATAGACTCGCTAATTTGGGCATGTATTTTACTCGCTTGGCCTTGATGTATCCGATAAAACAATAATGGCTCTGGTAAATTCGCAAATTTCTTTTGATGTAATGCACATTGTACCCACATATGAAAATCGGGCGCTGTGGCTGTTTGTGCATAATTAATCGCGAGTGCCTTGATACTAGAATGTCGCCACATTGAAGAGGGATTAATGATATTGTCACGAGCTAAAGAAAAATGTGCTTTTATATCTTTATCTAAAAGAGGAAGTGTACTTACTTTAGACATTTTATCAGTTTGCCCATCATTAAAGAGCAGTGCATTACTTCCTAAAATATCAATTTCGGGATGCTCGTCTAAATATTGAACTTGTCTTTCAAAACGGTGTGGCACACAAATATCATCAGCATCCATACGTGCAACATATTCAACATTCATATAGTTAAGCATATCCATAGCAAATTGCATGACAGCAGGTTCACCTTGGTTTTCAGAAAAGTGGTAAACACGTAAGCGAGTATCTTTTGTCGCATAGCTTTCGAGAATGCCACCTGTGTTATCGGTAGAAGCATCATTAACCGCAAGAATACAAAAATCACTAAAGGTTTGATTTAATAGCGAATCTAAACATTCAGTGATAAAATTTTCTGCATTATATGCGGGTAAAATAACAGCAAGTTTCATTTTTAGTTATCCATTATTAAATGAGTGAATAAGGCACAGATGATATTATTCCTTATTAATACAAAGTGCGGTCAAAAACACAAGAATTTTTGACCGCACTTGTTTATTGAATTATCAGTAAATTACTTTTCAGTTTTTAACTGGTTTTCTCTGGCTGCTTTGACAAAGCCTTCGAATAATGGGTGACCATCACGTGGTGTTGATGTAAATTCAGGGTGGAATTGACATGCCACAAACCATGGGTGGTTTGGTACTTCAATGATTTCCACTAATTTACGATCCGCAGATAAACCCGTCACTTTAAGACCCGCTTTTTCAATTTGTGGAAGCAGGTTGTTGTTCACTTCATAACGGTGACGGTGACGTTCTTCAATGGTTTCTTTGCCATATAATGCACGCGCTTTTGAGCCTTCAATTAAATGACATTGTTGTGCCCCTAAACGCATCGTACCACCAAGATCTGAATTGTCATCACGGGTTTCAATGTGTCCTTCCGCATCTTGCCATTCTGTAATTAAACCAACTACTGGTTGTTCGCAGTTGCGATCAAATTCAGATGAGTTTGCTTTTTCAAGCCCGGCAACATTACGCGCATATTCGATTAATGCAATTTGCATCCCCAAACAAATACCGAGGTAAGGAACATTATTTTCACGCGCATATTTAGCGGTTAAGATTTTGCCTTCTACACCGCGATAGCCAAAACCGCCCGGTACTAAAATACCATCGACACCTTTTAATACGTCAGTGCCTTTGGTTTCAACATCTTGAGAATCAATGTATTTGATATGCACGCTTAAACGGTTTTTTAAACCTGCGTGTTTTAAGGCTTCATTCACTGATTTATAAGCATCTGGTAATTCAGTATATTTACCTACCATACCGATGGTCACATCGCCTATAGGGTTCGCTTCTTGATAAAGCACTTGTTCCCATTCTGAAAGGTCCGCTTCTGGACAGTCTAAGTGGAAACGTTGGCAGATAAATTCATCTAAACCTTGTGACTTCAATAGCGCCGGGATTTGGTAGATCGAATTCACATCTTTTAATGAGATTACTGCACGTTCTGGTACGTTACAGAATAAGGCGATTTTTGCACGCTCATTTGGTGGAATCATGCGATCTGAACGGCAGATAAGCACATCCGGTTGAATACCAATCGAAAGTAATTCTTTTACAGAATGTTGAGTTGGCTTGGTTTTCACTTCGCCCGCCGTTGGGATATATGGCACTAACGTTAAGTGCATAAAGAGAGTATTCTCACGACCGACTTGTACGGCAAGTTGACGAAGTGCTTCTAAGAATGGAAGTGATTCAATATCACCCACGGTTCCGCCTACTTCCACGATAACCACATCATGGCCTTGTGCACCGGCAATCACACGATCTTTGATTTCATTGGTGATGTGTGGGATAACTTGAATTGTCGCACCTAAATAATCACCACGACGCTCTTTGCGTAATACTTCAGAATAAATTTTACCTGTGGTGAAGTTGTTGCGTTTTGTCATTTTGGTACGAATAAAACGCTCGTAGTGACCTAAGTCTAAATCGGTTTCCGCCCCGTCTTGTGTCACGAACACTTCGCCGTGTTGGGTTGGGCTCATTGTACCTGGGTCCACGTTGATGTAAGGGTCTAATTTCATAATAGTCACGTTTAAGCCACGTGCTTCTAAAATTGCTGCCAATGATGCTGCAGCAATACCTTTACCTAACGATGAAACCACACCGCCTGTGACGAAAATATAATTTGTAGCCATAGTAAGAGACCTAAAATGTTGGGATAAAAATGATTATAGCCAATCATCTTTTATGCAAATTTGTGCAGAGTGCTGAAAAGTGCGGTCAAAAATAAAAGAAAAGATGATTAGCTATCAAGACGGGAGGATAGTTTACAGGATTTGAGATTTTTATACAATCTTGTCTTGTCAGGAATGTATGAAAATTAAATGGCTTATCATATTCTCCATTCTACGATAGAATACGTTCAATTTTTTTAAAAAGAAGAGAAGAATTTATGACAAATAAAGCATTAAGCGTGGTGATTTTAGCGGCCGGTAAAGGCACTCGTATGTATTCTGATTTACCGAAAGTCTTGCATAAAGTGGCAGGAAAACCGATGGTAAAACATGTGATCGATACGGCAAATCAATTAGGTGCGGAAAACGTACATTTGATTTATGGTCACGGTGGCGAATTAATGCGTGAGCGTTTGGCAAATGAAAGCGTGAACTGGGTGTTTCAAGCTGAACAATTGGGAACAGGACATGCTATGCAACAAGCAATGCCTTTTTTCCGTGATGATGAAAATGTTTTAATGGTGTATGGCGATGGCCCAATGATTACACCGGAAACATTGCAAAAATTAATCGATGCGAAACCTGAAAATGGTATCGCAGTGTTAACGGTCGTATTAGATAACCCAACAGGTTATGGTCGAATCGTACGTGAAAATGGCAAAGTTGTAGGGATTGTTGAACAAAAAGATGCAACGCCTGAGCAACTCAAAATTCAAGAGATTAATACAGGTGTATTAGTTTCAGATGGTGCAAGTTTCAAAAAATGGTTAGCGCGTTTAGATAATAATAATGCTCAAGGCGAGTTTTATATTACTGATGTAATTGGCTTAGCTCATCAAGATGGTTGTCCGATTGTGGCTGTTCAAGCAACTGATTTTATGGAAGTTGAAGGGGTAAATAATCGCCTACAATTAGCCAAAATGGAACGCTATTATCAACGTAAACAAGCAGAAAAACTTTTACTTGCAGGCGTGATGTTGATTGATCCTGAGCGTTTTGATTTACGCGGCACATTAGAGCACGGTAAAGATGTTGAAATTGATGTGAACGTGATTGTGGAAGGCAATGTGCGCTTGGGTGACCGTGTAAAAATCGGTGCAGGTTGCGTATTGAAAAACGTGACTATTGGTGATGATGTTGAGATCAAACCTTATTCTGTTTTAGAAGATGCGACAATTGGTGAGAAAGCGGCGATTGGTCCATTCTCTCGTTTGCGTCCAGGTGCTGAATTAGCCGCTGAAACCCATGTGGGTAACTTTGTAGAAATTAAAAAATCCACAGTGGGTAAAGGCTCTAAAGTCAACCATCTGACTTATGTTGGTGATACCGAAATCGGTGAGAACTGTAATATCGGTGCGGGTGTGATTACTTGTAACTATGACGGTGCAAATAAATTTAAAACAATCATTGGTAACAATGTTTTTGTTGGCTCAGATACGCAGTTAGTTGCGCCAGTTACTGTAGCCGATGGCGCAACGATCGGTGCGGGCTCAACGATTACTCAAAATATTGAGAAAGATGAGCTTGTGATTACTCGTGTGCCGCAACGCCATATTCAAGGTTGGCAAAGACCGGTGAAGAAAAAGTAATTAACATTGCAAGGCGAACCAATGTGTTCGCCTTTTATAATTTGATGCCTTTTGCTTTATAAAGGCTATTCGAGTTGTTAAAATCATCGTCCATTTATAAAGACAGATAATTTCCTATGACAAAACATAAAACAGGACTTTCATTCCTTTGGTTAAGTGCGGTTGCATTTATTCTCGATTTACTGACTAAATATATTGTGGTGCAACGCTTTGATCTCTATGAAAGTGTGAACATATTGCCCGTTTTTAATTTAACCTATGTGCGTAACTATGGCGCAGCGTTTAGCTTCCTTGCTGAACATGATGGTTGGCAGAAATATTTCTTTATCGTGCTTGCGATTGGGATTTCTTTAATGCTGGCTTACTTTATGAAAAAGAATTCTGTAGAGCAAAAATTACAAAACTCAGCTTATGCACTGATTATTGGCGGTGCGTTAGCCAATATGATGGACCGTGTGTATAACGGTTTTGTGGTGGATTTCTTAGATTTTTATTGGGATATTTATCATTATCCGGTATTCAATGTGGCAGATATTGCGATTTGTATTGGTGCGGGTTTATTAGCATTAGATGCCTTTAAAGGTGATAAAAAGAGCGGTCAAAAATGAAGATAATTTTAGCCAATCCTCGCGGATTTTGCGCGGGTGTCGATCGAGCCATTAGCATTGTTGAATTAGCGCTTGAAATTCATGGTGCACCGATTTATGTCCGTCACGAAGTGGTGCACAACCGTTTCGTGGTAAATGGTTTGCGTGAGCGTGGAGCGATTTTTGTGGAAGAACTGAGCGAAGTGCCTGATGGCGCTATTGTGATTTTCTCCGCTCATGGTGTGTCACAAGCCGTTCGTCAAGAAGCGAAAGATCGTCAGTTAAAAGTGTTTGATGCAACTTGTCCGTTGGTAACCAAAGTGCATATGCAAGTGGCACGTGCGAGCCGTAAAGGGACAAAAGCGATTTTGATCGGGCACAAAGGGCATCCAGAAGTGGAAGGCACAATGGGGCAGTATAATAATGCTGAAGGTGGCATTTTCTTAATTGAAAGCGTAGAAGATATTGCTCGTTTGCCGGTTCAAGAAAGTGATGATTTAACCTTTATGACGCAAACCACACTTTCTCTTGATGATACGGCGGAAACTATCAGTGCATTGAAAGACAAATATCCTGCGATTCAAGGCCCACATAAAAACGATATTTGCTATGCCACAACTAATCGCCAAGAAGCGGTGCGTGAATTAGCGAAACAATGTGATTTAGTGGTCGTTGTAGGCTCTAAAAAC
>CAJPKS010000058.1:0-9088 GCA_905371285.1 Haemophilus sp. HMSC068C11
TATTTTTTGTTTGATTCGTTTCACTCTCGTTTCAATTCGTCCATCTGGATGTAGCTCAATTTCACGCCAACCTGGTTGTAAGGTATCTAAAGCAAAATGATTGCTGTCCGGCTTAAATTGAATACAAGTCGCCGGTGTTGCCATGGTTTGATAACCTTGCCAATAGCTATCAACCTGCTGATGAATATGCCCGTATAAGATCCCTTTTACATTGTTGAATTGAGTAAGAACGGCTAAAAAATCATGCGCATTACGTAAGTTATGCTGATCAAGCCATGCTGAATTCGTCGGCAATAGGTGGTGGTGTAAGACAACTAAGCTATGACGCGCTGGATTTTCAGCTAATTTTGTTTTTAACCAATCTAACTGATAAGCGCTCAATTCACCATGAGGCACACCAGATACTTGGCTATCTAACAAAATCACTTGCCAATGTTTACCTAAAAGTAAATGCTTTGATGCGTTAATCGGCGATTGGCTTAAATGCTCGACCATTTTAGGCTGAAAATCATGGTTACCCGGAAGCCAAAACACTGATTTATTTAACGGCTTAACCATTTCAACAAATCGCAGATAGCCTTCGTCGCTACTATCTTGTACCAAATCCCCCGTTGCAAGTACGATATCGAACTCAAAAGACTCCAACTGAATTTCTTTTAACACCTGAGAAAAACTTTCGTGCGTGTTGATACCTAATAATTCTTTATTTGTATCTTTAAACAAATGAGGATCGGTAATTTGTAATAATTTGACGATTTCATTTGCGGGTTCGTATTCAAATCTATTGTTCATGGGACTCCTATTGCCAGCGTTGCTGCAATTTGGCGTAATTTAATTGAAGCCATTGCAAGCCCATTACTGCAATGCCATTATCAATTTTGCCTTCACACATCCATTGATAGGCTTGCTCACGTTTCACCACATGAACACGGATGTCTTCATTCTCTTCAGCTAAACCATGAAGTCCCTTGGCTTGCGAGCTATCTACTCGTCCGACAAACAAATGAATACGTTCGACGACACCACCCGGGCTATCCCACACGCTTAAACAATGAGTGAGATCTTGAACGGATACACCTGCTTCCTCTTCACTTTCACGCAAAGCGACTTCTTCAGGTTGTTCACCCTCTTCGACCATGCCGGCGATCAATTCTAATAACCAAGGGGAACGAGCTGATTCAGGCTGATATGCACCAATACGTACTTGCTCAACTAAAACCACTGCATCTTCTTCCGGATCGTAAGCAATCACTGCAGAAGCGGCACCTTTGACCAACAACTCCCTTGTCACAACACCACTTTCTCCACCGGCAAAAAGCTTATGTTTAAACTGTACTTTCTTAAGTGTAAAAAAACCTTTATAAACAGTTTCTTCATTAAGAACTTCTATATCATGCTGACTAAACTGTTGAATTTCTGACATCATTACTCTCCTAGTATCGAGGTCGCATAATACTCCCATAAAAAAATAAAAAAAACTGACCCCTCTATTTTTTTGTCGAAACTTTGAAGCTGGTCACAAAAAAAGAAAACCTATGATGATTTCTTATTCATCATAGGTTTACATTAAAAATTTATTTAAATTAACAAACGCGGCTGGTTATTTCCCCATCTGCCACCTTTGTTTTAATGGTGTCGCCTGTTTTGACTTGCTTCACACTCACAATAGCATGTCCTTTGTCATCCTCTGCAATGGAATATCCTCGTGCCAATACTTTTAATGGGCTTAAGCCATCTAACTTGCCACACAATGTCGCCAATTTATTTTGACGTTCCATGACTTGACGATTCGCCCCTAAATTTAACCGCACTTGTAACTGAGCTAAATATTGGGATTGTTTTTGCAATCGATAAGGCAATGGATTTTGTTTTAAGCGCGCTGAAAGTGCGGTCAATTTTTGCTGCGTTTTATCCATTTGACGCTGCATCGCTAACAAGAGACGATGATGTAATTGCTCCGTTCGGGCTTTCTGCATTAATAATTGATTTTGCGGATGTTGGTTTTGCAGGCGTAAACGTAACTGTTGTAAACGTTGTTGTTGATGACTAAAAATACGATCAAACGCCATCTCCAAACGCTGTTGTTTATAAGCTAACTGTTGAAGTAATTCCCGCTGATTGCGACTCACTAACTCCGCTGCAGCTGACGGTGTCGGCGCACGTAAATCAGCCACAAAATCGGCAATGGTGACATCGGTTTCATGACCTACCGCACTGATAATCGGTAAATTAGAACGGAAAATCGCTCGTGCCACTTCTTCTTCGTTAAAGCACCAAAGATCTTCTAAAGAACCACCACCACGGCCGACGATCAATACATCCACTTCTTGACGTGCATTAGCGAGTTCAATCATTTGGACGATTTCAGCCGTTGCTTCTTTGCCTTGTACTGCTGTTGGGTAAATCACCACTTTTAAACTGGGATCTCGGCGAGCCAAAATATGCAGAATATCTTGCAACGCAGCACCTGTAGAAGAGGTAACAATCCCCACCGCTTTAGCAAAGTCCGGCAAGCTTTTCTTCAGATTTTGCGCAAACAACCCTTCAGCCGCCAATTTCATTTTTAGCGCTTCAAATTGCTGTTGCAATAATCCTTCGCCAGCAGGGTGCATGGAATCAATAATCAGCTGATAATCACCGCGAGGCTCATATAAACTGACATTTGCTCGCACCAAGACTTGCATACCATTTTGCGGACGAAATCCCACGCGCAAATTTTTCATGCGGAACATCGCACCGCGGACTTGGGCATTTTCATCTTTCAACGTTAAGTACCAATGCCCTGACACCGGTTGAGTGAAATTAGAAATCTCCCCTGTAAGCCAAATCTGTGAAAAACTCCCTTCTAGCATTTGGCGAGCGGCGCTGTTAAGCTGGGAAACGGAGTAAATGTTTTCAGACATTATTCAATCAACACCCAACCGTCATCTAACCAGTTACAAATCGAATCAAGCAATAATTCCATTGTACTTTCAGGATCTTCTGTATCATTCACTAAATTGTTTAAAAATGCCCAATCTAGCGCTTCACCATCAGAAAGACGTTTCAACACTTCTGCTTCAATAACATTCACTTCATCTAACCATTCGCCATTAGCATAAATGCGGAGCGGATTTTCGGTGTAAAGTAATTTGCAGTTATTGTCCTGCATTAATACACCTTGTTCCTCTTCTAAAATTGACCGCACTTCGTCAGGATCGGACATATCATCAGATACCAACATTTCATAGCGACGTGAGCTCACTGTACTGGCTACTGCTTGTTTGAACAAGACATCAAAGGCTTCTGACTCTGCTAATTTCGCTAAGAATTGCTTTTTCATTGCTTGAATATTTTCATCCGCCAATTTGCCTGTACGCTGCTCTGATTGCGTTAAGCGTAACGGTAATTGGAATTCGCTTAAATTCAATTCAGGATCTTGATGACAAAACGCTTTATTCACGTTATCAAAAATGTCTGCTAAATTCGGATAACGCAAACCAAAAGAAAAGGTCAAACAATCATCTTCAGCCACACCATAATGCGACATGCGAGCCGGAATATAAAGAATATCGCCTGGATTCATGACTTCATCAATGACCAATTCGCCCATATCATCAAAAATACGAATCGGCTGATTCGGTTTAAATTCTGTGGAAGAATCACACCATTTACCTAACTGCCAACGACGGTGGCCATAGCCCTGCACCAAGAACACATCATATTCGTCATAATGTTTACCAACGGAACCGCCTTTAGGTGCATAGGACACCATAATATCGTCACGTTGCCATTGTGGAATAAAGCCAAACTTATTCCAAAGCTGACCGAGTTCTGTACTCCATTGTTCTAGATTTTGGACGAGCACCGACCATTTCTCGGGTACATCTGCAAAATCTTCTTCAGATAACGGACTAAAAAACACTTTCCAATTATCATCTGAAAAGGTTTTTACCAAACGTGCGGTCACATCTTCGCCTTGTGCTAATTCGATAATATCGTCAGGCTCAAATTGACCAACAATTTCAGGCAAACCATTACGAATAATTAATGGTTTTTTCTGCCAATAATCACGCAGGAAAATTTCAGGGGTAATGCCATCAGGCAGACAATATTGGTTGGAAAGTGCGGTCATTTTTTTACTCCTTTTCCTGTTTTTCTTGTTGAGCTTTTTCTTGTGCGGCTTTGGCTTGCTCTGCTGCACGTTTACGACGAATTTCTTTAGGATCGGCTAATAATGGGCGGTAAATTTCAATACGATCGCCGTCTTTTAATTGATCGTTTAGTTTTGCTGGACGGGAATAAATCCCCACTTTATTTTCACGCAAATCGATCTCGGTAAACTGTTGTAAAATGCCCGATTGTAAAATAGCCGTTTGAATCATTGTGCCTTCATCCACTTTGAAGGACTTCAAATAATAGCGATCCGGCAAGGCATAAGCGATTTCAATATTAATTTGTTTCATGTTTTATTCTGTCTTAATGAGTTTTCCGTTATTATAGCGGAAAAGTGCGGTCAATATTAACGATAAAATCAGGAGCACATCATGAATTGGGTATTTTTTGCTATTGGTTCAGCCTTTTTCGCTGGACTTACCGCTATTTTAGGCAAATTAGGGGTTGAAGGCATTAACAGCAATCTTGCGACATTTATCCGTACGATTGTGGTTTTACTCGTTACAGCGGGTATCATTAGCGCACGTAACGAATGGCAACTGCCACAACATATTACCGCAAAACCATTTACCTTTTTAATTCTTTCTGGTGTTGCTACAGGCCTATCTTGGCTTTGTTATTATCGTGCGTTGCAAATGGCGCCCGCCTCTTGGGTTGCGCCCATTGATAAACTCAGTGTCGTGATTGCCATTATTTTAGGTGTGGTATTGTTAGGCGAACCCTTAAGTATGAAATTAGTCATAGGAAGTCTATTAATTCTCTCAGGTGTTTTAGTCTTATCCTTATAGATTGAGAAATTAGCCCTTTTTCGCTACAATACGCCACTATTTTTATTCAAGTAGAAAACTATGTCTGAAATTAAACTCATCGTGGGGCTGGGAAACCCTGGCGATAAATATGCGGAAACCCGCCACAATGCAGGGGAATGGCTGATTGAGCGTTTGGCTCGTCGCTTTAATGTTTCGCTTAATGCAGAAAATAAATTCTTCGGTTATGTAGGAAAAACACTGATTAACGGCAAAGAAGTGCGTTTTTTAGTGCCAACGACGTTTATGAATTTAAGTGGAAAAGCCGTAGGCGCACTTGCTAATTTTTATCGCATCAAACCAGAAGAAATTTTAGTGCTACACGATGAATTAGACTTACCGCCAGGCACCGTAAAATTAAAACAAGGTGGCGGACATGGCGGACATAATGGTTTAAAAGATATCGTGGCACAGCTTGGTAACAGCAACAATTTCTATCGTTTACGCATTGGCATTGGCCATCCTGGACACCGTGATTTAGTTTCAGGTTTTGTACTTAACAAACCCGCGCCGGCAGAAAGAGAAGCGCTCGATAAAGCGTTAGATGAAGCCACCGATTGCATTGAATTGCTTTTCAAAGAAGGCATGGTGAAAGCCACCAATCGCTTAAACAGTTTTAAAATTTAACTCAGAAGTGCGGTGAAAAAACACCATAAATTTTAACCGCACTTACGCTTACAATAAGGAAAACATCATGGGATTTAAATGTGGTATCGTTGGTTTGCCAAACGTCGGTAAATCTACCCTTTTTAATGCATTAACCAAAGCCGGTATCGAAGCGGCAAACTATCCGTTCTGTACAATCGAACCAAATACTGGCGTGGTACCAATGCCGGATCCGCGTTTAGATGCATTAGCGGAAATTGTTAAACCTGAACGTGTGTTGCCAACCACCATGGAGTTTGTAGATATTGCTGGTTTGGTTGCGGGGGCAAGTAAAGGTGAAGGCTTAGGGAATAAATTCTTGGCTAACATCCGTGAAACTGATGCAATTGGCCATGTTGTTCGTTGCTTTGAAAATGACGACATCGTGCACGTTGCAGGTAAAATCGATCCATTAAGCGATATCGAAACCATCAATACCGAATTAGCCCTTGCTGACTTAGACAGCTGTGAACGTGCCATCCAACGTTTACAAAAACGAGCAAAAGGTGGCGATAAAGACGCAAAATTTGAGCTTTCTGTGATGGAGAAAATCCTTCCTGTACTTTCTGAAGCAGGCATGATTCGTTCTGTTCCTTTAGATAAAGATGAGTTATTAGCAATTAAAAGCTATAACTTCCTCACATTAAAACCAACCATGTACATTGCTAACGTGAATGAAGACGGTTTTGAAAACAACCCGTATTTAGACAAAGTACGTGAGTTTGCAGAAAAAGAAGGCTCTGTTGTGGTGCCTGTATGTGCAGCGATTGAAGCTGAAATTGCGGAACTTGATGACGACGAAAAAATCGAATTCTTACAAGATCTTGGCATTGAAGAACCTGGCTTAAACCGTGTAATTCGTGCAGGTTATGCCTTATTAAATCTTCAAACCTACTTCACTGCGGGTGTGAAAGAAGTGCGCGCATGGACCGTTTCTGTTGGTGCAACCGCCCCTAAAGCAGCGGCTGTCATCCACACAGACTTTGAAAAAGGCTTCATCCGTGCAGAAGTGATTGCTTACGATGACTTCATCCAATTCAAAGGTGAAAACGGAGCAAAAGAAGCAGGTAAATGGCGCTTAGAAGGTAAAGACTACATAGTCCAAGATGGTGATGTCATGCACTTCCGCTTTAACGTATAAAAACGCTTCAGACCGCATAACTATGCGGTCTTTTTGTATTTATAAAAGGAAAAAAACAATGTCGGATAAATTAAATCAGCTCATCGAATTGTTAAAATTAGAAAAAATTGATGATCTTATCTTTCGCGGAGCCTGTGAAGACTTAGGTTTTCGCCAAGTGTTTGGTGGCCAAGTTGTGGCACAATCGCTTTCTGCCGCGATGCAAGTTGCACCACCTGAGCGAGTACTCCACTCTTGTCATGCTTACTTTTTAGCGCCGGGCGACAGCCAATACCCGATTATTTACGATGTGGAAACCTTGCGTGAAGGTCGCAACTTCTCTGCATTACGCGTAAAAGCCATTCAACATAAAAATGTGATTTGTCATGTCACCGCGTCATTTCAAGTACCTGAAGAAGGTTTCGATCATCAATCCGCTATGCCACAAGTACCAGGCCCTGAGCAATGTATTGATGAACACGAAATCATGTTAAAAGTGGCGCAGACTTTGCCTGAAAGCTTGAGTGAAAAATTTGCTCAAGAACGACCATTTCAGATTCATAGCCGATATTTGAACAATCCATTTGATGGCCGAGAACTCCCCCCCGAACAATATGCTTGGTTTAAAACCAATGGCGAAGCGCCATTAGATTTGCAGACACAACAATGTCTCTTAGCGTATTTTTCTGATTTCCACTGTATTTTGACCGCACTTCACCCACATGGGAAAGGCTTTTTACAGAAAGGGATGAAAGTAGCCACGATCGACCACAGTATTTGGTTCCACCGCCCTTTCAATTTAAATAATTGGCACTTACATGCCATTGAAAGTAACAATGCTTTTGCAGGACGTGGTTTAGCGAGAGGACAAATTTTTGCTGCAGATGGCACACTAATTGCCACCACACAGCAGGAAGGTTTAATTCGTTATCAAGAATAACCGCACTTTAAAACCAGGTGCAGACTACCCTTCGTAACCAATATCTTCGAAAGTTGGATTTTCTGCACCTTGTTTGGCTAATTCATCACAAATTTCATTTTCACGGTGGCCAGAATGGCCTTTCACCCACTGCCAATTAATGTTATGGGTTTGAATCGCCTGATCTAATGCAATCCATAAATCCTGATTTTTTACCGCTTTGCCCGTGCTCGCTTTCCAATTGTTTTTCTTCCAATTGTAAATCCATTGTGTGATGCCATTTTTCATATATTGGCTATCGCTATAAAGCGTCACATGACAAGGCTCTTTTAAGCCATTTAAAGCCTCAATCACAGCTCGTAATTCCATGCGATTATTGGTGGTTTTGAAATACCCTTTTGAAATATGTTTTTCATGCTGTTTATAGCGCAGGACAATCCCTATGCCACCGGCTCCCGGATTGCCTAGGCAAGATCCATCCGTAAAAATTTCAATCTGTTTTTGCATAACTAATTCGAGCTTGTGTAAAATAGGCAGTATTTTAAAGGAAACAAATAGGTAGAACAATGATAAATCCGGATCGCCAGATTGTACTGGATACTGAAACCACCGGTATGAACCAAATTGGCGCACATTACGAAGGACATTGCATTATTGAAATTGGCGCGGTGGAAATGATCAACCGTAAATATACGGGCAATAATTTCCATATTTATATTAAGCCGGATCGTTTGGTTGATCCCGATGCCATTAAAGTTCACGGTATTACGGATGAAATGCTGGCGGATAAACCGGATTTCAAAACAATTGCACAAGATTTTATTGAATACATTCGCGGTGCTGAACTGCTGATTCACAACGCGCCCTTCGATGTGGGCTTTATGGACTATGAATTCCGTAAACTCGGGTTAGATATCAAAACGAACGATATTTGCCTTGTTACCGATACGTTGCAAATGGCACGCCAAATGTATCCTGGAAAACGGAATAGCTTAGATGCGTTGTGTGATCGTTTAGGCATTGATAACAGCAAACGCACGCTCCACGGGGCCTTACTGGATGCGGAGATTTTAGCCGACGTTTATTTGTCCATGACAGGCGGTCAAACCAGCTTATTTGATGAAGAGCATGCAGATAGTTCGATTATCCAAACGACAGCCAATGTTCAAGATCTTCAAAGTACGGTCAATTTTTCGCAAAATTTAAAAGTGTTACAACCCACCGATGATGAACTCCAAGCCCATTTAGATTTCATTAAATTGGTCAATAAAAAAAGCGATGGCAAATGTTTTTGGTCTATTCGTGCGGGGGATGAAACCTCACATTAATCGGTTATCTATTAATCAGATAAACATAAAAAAGAAAAAAAAGATTGACGGTTTTAACGTTCATCATTATTATACCCAGCACTTAGCGGAGTGGTAGTTCAGCTGGTTAGAATAC
>CAJPKS010000059.1:0-9042 GCA_905371285.1 Haemophilus sp. HMSC068C11
CAATTTAACATAATATACATTATGCGAAATCAATTACAAGGTTAGTGAAAGCTACGTACTAATAAGATCACAGAGTTATGCACAGGTTTAAAACACCACTCAAACGATGCGGAATCTAGCTCCATAACACCTTTCAATAAGATTAAATAATGATTTATGCACTCTAAAGTTGTTATGTAAGGAAAAAATAAAGAAGTTTATATGTATCAAATAATGACAACGCTACGTGAATTCTGCGTTATTTTATGAGGTGAATACCATCAGATTTAAAAAAGAAAAACGTAAATCTCAGGGATTAAGATTTACGTTTTTGATGAATGGTATTTGTGTGACTATGTCACGATATGTATAAGGTTAAGATAACAGTTTTGCTCCGTATTCATAAACCTGTTGTAGTAAATTCAGTTTGGTTGGATTATCAGAATATTCCTCCGCTAACCGTTGTAAACTTTCCTCAAATTTAACCGCACTTTGTTCTAATTTACGTTGGCGATATTTTTGCCATTTGATTTGCTCAGCACGATTTAGGGTTTTATAAAAATGACGAGCACGATAATGGAATAACAATTCAGGAATTCGTTTATCTTCAAACGCTAAACCATGCTCAGCTAATTTTTCAGCTGGTAAATCGCGTAAAATAGCCATGTTGTTTTTATCGGCGTTGCTAAAGAAGCCGTTATAAAGCTCCGTTTCTACATTATTACTCTGCTCAAATTCACGCTCTTCTGAGAAGATTTCAATAACTTTTTCGCGAATATCTAAGGATTGGCGCAATTTTGCTAAATTATCTAAGCATTGTTGTCTGTCTATCCCTAAACGAGCTGCATTTTCTGGCTGTAACGTTTTTGCAGGCGCCAAAATTGGGCATTTATTAATATGAACCAATTTCAATGGAACTGATGAAACTCCCCTTTCTTCTAGCTCGCTTTTCTTGGTATATAAATCTTGCTGCAAATCAACCGCACTTTTACTGAGTAAATTATCAATATCACCTGATAAATCACAGACGATTACGGCATTTTGATTAGTTGGATGCCATGCTAATGGTGCTACCCAAGCACAATTGCCACGATAATTCCCTAGCATGCCCGAAACGTGCACTAATGGTGTCATTTCCGCGGTATCGATCAGTTTCTCAATTTCCTTTTTACCTCTATGCTCAAAGAAGAATTGAAATAATTTAGGCTGCTTTTCTTTGATTAATTTAGCCATGGCGATGGTTGCATACACATCTGCCATTGCATCATGGGCATTTTCATGCTCAATGCCATTAGCTTTAGTGAGTTTTTCTAAGCGGAAACTTGGCATTCCATCATCGTCATAGGCCCAATTAATTCCTTCAGGGCGTAACGCATAGCAAGCCCGCACTACATCGAGCAAATCCCACCGAGAATTGCCATTTTTCCAACTATATTCATAGGGATCGATGAAGTGACGGTAAAAGGTATAACGAGTCATTTCATCGTCATAACGAATGTTGTTGTAACCCATCACACAGGTGTTAGGTTGTGAAAATTCAGCTAGAATTTTTGCGGCAAGTTCAGGTTCAGGAATCCCCTTTTCATTACATTCTTGTGGCGTGATTCCTGTGACCATTACGGCTTCCGGGGTAGGCAAATAATCATTGGTTTGCTTGCAATACAACATAATAGGCTCACCAATGATATTGAAATCGGCATCGGTACGAATACCGGCAAATTGAGCTGGACGATCACTTGCCGGATTGATACCAAAACTTTCGTAATCGTAGATAAAAAAACTAAAATCTGTTGCCATAATTAAGCCAAAATTTTATCTAAATAATATAAACAGAAAATTGCTGAAAGGCTGATAATCACGCCAAACCAGTTGATTTTGCTGATTTTTTCTTTGAAGAAAAATGCGCCGGTGATGGTGCCTAAACAAATAACACCAATATTCATTCCCGCAAAAACTAAGGTTGGGTTTTGCCCGAAACTTTGGTGCGCTTTAATATAAAAAAGGATGTTAAAGAAATTCAACACACCTAAAATGATTCCACCAATAAAGCTTGGCACAGTCCATTGAGTGCGTTTTAGGAATAAATACAAGAACATGACACAAGCGGCTAATGAGAAAGCAATGAATAATGTGGTTGGGAATGCTCCTCCGCTTTTGGCCACTTGTTTGAATAAGATATCAATGGTGCCATAACCAAACCAAACACCGATTAAGCCTAAAATACCCTTAAAAGTGACCGCACTTTGTTCATTCGATTTGTTCAAAATACAGAATAAACCGATGAATGCCAAAATAATGCCAACAATTTTGGGCTGACTTAATGTTTCATGGAAGATAATAAAAGAGGCAACAATCGGTAGAAATAACGATAAGCGTTGTGCGGCATCTGAACGCACGATACCCGCAAATTCAACTGCTTTAGACATAATGATAAATACGGTTGGTAATAAAATTCCTAACGCCAGGAAAATAGGTGTGCTATCACTTTGTGCTAGATATTCAGTAAATTCTAATCCTTTGAAATCAGGTTTGAGTAAGAAATAGCTTAATGAAATGGCGACAATATAGTTGAACGCTATTGCTTGTTCAATAATGATGTTTTTCTTGCGCGCAACTTTGAGTAATACCGATACGGCGACACTACATAGAATGGCAAAAATAAGGTTGTGCATAATTCGTCCTAAATTCTCATAAAAATAACAATGAAAAAAGCGGCCAATTGCTTTGACCGCTTTAAAAAACTACTCTGTTGCGCCAAAGCCACGCAAACCAACCACATGAACTTGTTCTTGGTTGCCAGCGATTTTACGCACCAGTTTATAGGTTGTCCCTTTTTCAGGGCTGATATTCTCTGGCGCTGCGATAAGTAATTGCATATCCAAACGTTCGCAAAGTTCGAACAAGGTGGAAATAGATTTACCATCCAAACGCGCAGCCTCATCTAAGAATAGTAGGCGACACGGTACGATGTCTTTACCACGAATACGGCGGCTTTCCTCTTCCCAGCTTTGTACAACCATTAATAGGATTGACATACCCGTACCGATCGCTTCACCAGTAGATAATGCGCCACTTTCAGCACGTAACCAGCCATCAGCACCACGGAAGACTTCAACTTCTAACTCGAGGTAATTACGGTAATCTAATAATTCTTCACCGATAGTTTGTGCTGTGCGTTGGCCCATATCAATATGCGGGTTGATGCGTTGATAAAGTTTCGCAATGGCTTCAGAGAAAGTAATACGATTATCGCTGAATAAATCTTGATATTCTTCTTGTTTACCAGACAGCGCATCAAGCAACATCGCATGTGTATCGCGAATATTGACCACTAAACGTACCGATTTCACCTGACCGAAGGCAATATTTTGTAGACCTTGGTTCAACATGCGAATACGGTTTTGTTCACGTTGAATGGTTTTACGCATAATATTCGCCACACTTTCAGAACTGATCGCCAATTTTTTCTCACGACCAGTCAATTCTTCTGTTAAGCGATTAAGCTCAATTTCCATTTGCTCAATTGCATCAATCGGATCATCAGTTTTAATAATATCCTGACGAATACGTTCACGAAGATGTTGATACACGGCAATAAAAAAGCGGACTTTATTTTCCGGTTTACGGCTATCTTCAGAAATACGCAATGCATCGCGTAGATATTCATTATCAGCCACTGCAGTACGTAGTGCACCTAATGCTTTATCCGACATTGAACGTAGTTCATCAGCAGATAAATAAGCTAACTCACGACGATTGAGTCGTTTTTCCACATCGGAATTACGAGATAAACGGAGAACTACGCACCAGCTGACTTTCGCTGCTACAACCAATTCACGTTGAGTTTTATAATCACGTTCTGCTTTACGAATACGTTTATTTAAGTTCTCCGTTTCGCTTTCAATAAGCGTTAATTGTTTTTCAACATAAGAACGACGTTGACGACTGGTTGAAAGTTGTTGATACAACTCATCACGGCGATTTCTCGCTCGTTCCTCTGCCCCTTCATCAGCACGCACGCCCAATTCACCAATCTCAGCAATTAATTCTTTTAACAATTGATTTTTACTGTCATAAGAACTTTGCAATTGGATAAATACTTGGTTGTATTGTGCAAATTGGCTTTGTTTTTGACGTAATTGTTCACGTTGAGCATCACGCTGTGCCTGTAATTGTTCCAAACGTTGACGAAGTTGCTCATTGAGCTCTGATGTTTCCGCTTGCCCTGCATCTTCATAGCTGAAGTGATTTTTACGTTGCACCACATCCGCTAAAGCAAATACACGTTGCTGTACTTGTTTTTGGCGTTCAACTGCTTGGGTTAAATCGGCTTTTAAGCGTTCATAGTTTTCTGGATCGCTTTGTAAAGTATTGGCAATCGGTTCTAATTGTGACAACGCAACGCCATGTTGACGAATAAAGCTTTCATCTTGTTCTGCAATATCTAGTTGTTCACGGCATTCTTCAATGCGATCAAGTAATTCTCCATCAGCGAGCAAGTTAAGCTGTGGCATTAACTTATTCAACAATTGCATTTTTTCTTTGGCATTATCCAATTTAATGCGAATTTGTTGTTCGGTGCTTGAGAATTGATTGAGCTCACGATCAATTTCATTACGTTCTTGATTGATTTCCGCCATCACCTCTTCTGGGTTTGGTTGGAACGCAAGCGCTAGATGTAAGCCAACAAATTGACTAAAGTGTTCGTGTAAACGTTGACATTTTTGTACATCAAAGGCGATTTGTGCGTATTCTTCCGCAATTTCATCACGTTTAGCTTGTAATTCTTCTAAATGTTTTTCACGTGCAGCACGGCCGAATAATGGAATTTGCGGGAATTTTGAATAACGCAATTCACGATCAGACACTTGCACCACAACGCCCATTTCAAGCTCTTGGGCTGAAAGTACGCTGTCATCAAAGGCATTTGGGTCACCTTCGATTAAATATAAATCGTCTGGACAGTCTTCTAAATTAGCTAATTGTTCGCGTACCGTGTTGAGATCACGCACAACAATAGCATGACGAGCTGGACCATAAAGTGCTGAGAAATAAGGTGCATCTTCAATTGGAACATCATCATACAATTCAGAAAGCAATACACCACCAAAACGTTCTGCAAGCACATTCAAGCGAGCATCTTCAGAACCATCTGGTTGGCTTAAACGAGAAATTTGCTCATCTAATTGTTGACGTTGTTTCTCTAAATTGTCACGCTGAATCGTGAGCTCACGTTCTTTCACCAATTGTGATTGCATAAAATGCATCACATCTTGGCTATGCTCAAAGACTTCACCACTTTGCTCTTGTAAGCGTTCTAAAGCGGCTTGAGCAGTTAACCAAGCTGGTGCTTTACGAGCATTTTCTTCGTAAAGTGCGGTCAAACTTTCACGTTTTTGACGTAAGGTTGAACGGTTTTCTACTTGCTCAGCAAGTTCTTCATTCAAGCTTTCAATGAGTTCTTCTTGTTCTGCGTGGTATGCTTCAAGTTCATCAGCGGTTTCTAAAGATAAATCAGCACGTTGATTAAAATCAGCCAATAATTTAACCGCACTTTGTTGTTGAGCATAGCGCTGCTCTAACTCATGTAATTTTGCGCGTAATTGAGGAGTTTGTTGCGCTTGAATTTTTTGTGTTGGATATTCACGCAATAATTCTTTAGCACTTTCCCAAGCACTTGAACGTGGCACATCACCGGCAATTTTGCAAACTAACTGATAGGCCTTATCAAATTGTGATTTTGCCGCTTCAGAAATAGACATCTTATGCTCTAACTCAAGCACTTGCTCGGTAAGACTTTCTGCATGGGCAGCAAATTCCGCTTGGTAGTCTTCCGCATTTTTCACGCTTAAATCCGCTAAACCACATAAGGTTTTCGCTTTTTCAAGTGCGGCAATCGCTTGTTGATATTGCAATGCACGGGTTTGTTGAGCATCTAATGCTTGTTGGTAGTCCGCAAGTTGCGCACGTACTTGGTCAATTTCAAGTTCCGTTTGCTCAAATTGTGCTTGGCTTTCTTCAAGCTGTTCGGTTGCGGTTTCCACAACCATTTTTTGTTCTTCTAATTTTTCTGTAAGCTCAGCTACGTCTTCTTGATAGCGCGATACTTTTTCTTGATGACGTAACGCATTTAATACCAAGTTCAAGTGGTCTGCCGCACTTTGGTGATCGACTTCTAAAGTACGTTCATTTTCTGCCAATTCTGCAGCTTCACGGCTTAAATCAATTAGTCGATGTTGTGATAACGCTTGCTCAGCTTTTGCTTTATACCAATCACGACGGAAACCCAAAGCCGCTTCGATATTACCGCGGCGTTCATTGGCATTACGCATATAATCTGATGCCACATAATTAGTGGTTTCGGTGATTAAATGTTTGAATAAATCACGGTCAGATTGGGTGACTTTAATTGCTTCAAGGGTCATACGGTTTTCACGTAACGCACTTTCCATATCTTGGAAGGCTTTGCGCACACCAAGGTTTTCTGGCAATAAGTAATCACGTAAAGAACGAGTAATAGCACTGGAAATACCGCCGTATAAAGACGCTTCGATTAATTTATAGAATTTGCTACGATCAGAGGCACTACGTAAGCGTTTTGGAATAATACCCAAATCAAACATCATGCCGTGATAATCGGTGATGGAATGATATTGCTTAAATTGCGCACCAAGATTTTCAATTTTGTCTTTTAATTCATTTAAATTGAGTACACGTGCTTGACGCTCACCGACTGTTTCGGTGAAAAGTGCGGTCGGATTTAAGGATAATTCTACACCTTGAATCGAGAACGTTTTTAAATCGACTTTCTTATCACGACCTGCGATTTGTTGCAGACGCACACCTACGAGAATTCGTTGGTGACGGGAATTGATGGTATCCAATACTGCATAACACACACCTGGACGTAATTTACCGTGTAAGCCTTTATCACGAGAGCCGCCTGTCGAGCCGGCTTCTGTGGTATTACGGAAATGTAATAAGGTTAAGTCTGGAATCAACGCTGTCACAAAACCAGCCATGGTTGTGGATTTACCAGCACCGTTACCGCCGGAAAGTGTTGTCACCAATTCATCCAAATCAAAGGTACGGGCAAAGAAACCATTCCAGTTAATTAAGGTGAGTGAACGGAATTTACCTCGTTCTACCCCATTATGTTGGTTTAATACAGGAGCAATAAATTCTTCTTCAACCTGTTCGGTTGATTGCTCAGGTTCGTCTTGATAGATTTTGTTTTCAAGTTCTAATACATCAGACATTATTCTTGTTCTCCTGCATCATCAAATTCTTCATCAATTTCGACCGCACTTTCTTCATCATCGAGATCATCAGTATGACTTGCTGCTTTTGCTTGTTTTTCCAATTCGAGAGATTGTGGTGTTGCCGCTTCCCCATCACGAATTAAGCGAGCTTGCGCTTCGAGTGGATCATCACCAGAACGCACTTCAGCCCCAAAACGGAAGACTGATTCTGAAATAGTAAATTTACCGCTATGCTGTTCACCCACGGTATGAATCATGCCTAAACGGCGTAAACGACCGATCGCCGCACGAACTTTCTCAGCTAATTTTTGTTTATCCAAATCCGAGCCACTGGAACGTTGATTGACGGCTTTCAACAACTTGCCTTCATCCGCTAAGTTGAGTAATTCGTCATAGACTTCTTGCGTACTGAAGATACCTTGCTGTGCCAAACGTTCTGGGCTTAAATATAAATAGCAAAGCACCTTCCCTACTAGCATTTCTAATTCGGAAAGCACTGAACGGGCGATTAACGTCGTCGCCTTCGGACGTAAATAGAAAAAGCCCTCCGGTGCACGAATTAATTCCACGTTGTAACGGCGGTAAAAGCCATCCAACTCATTTTGGAAATCCATCAAAAAAGCATGATTATCTAATTGATCTGTGCTGATATGGCGACCTGAACGCAACAAGCTGTCCACTGCCGGGAAAATAGGATTTGCAATGGCATTTGCCAATTTCGGGGAAATTACATCTTGAATATCTGTCATGGTTAATTTCTCATTTTATGAATTCGTTTTTGGTTAAGCCACGGAATTAATATTTATCAATCACATGCGCTTGCACTTCTGCGCCGTAATCGTTAATTTCCTGCCATTGCGGATAAATACCGGCTAAATCATCATTTGCCATACCTAAACGCACTGCTTGATCAACAATAATACGTGCCACATCAAAATGACGAGAAAGTGGATAAGCTTCTAATTGTTCTTTTAAGACTAAACTTAAATCGATTGGACGATTATTCTCACGGTATTGAATTAATAAGTCTTGCATATGTTCGACGATTTGATCATGTAAATCAGCCAAAGACTCATATTGCAATTCTTCAGGTAATTCACCCAATGCATCATCTTCACGTAATGCCATTTCTTCATCACGCAGATCGACCAAACGTTCCGCTTGAGCAGTCCACAAGAACCAAGGATGATCGAAATAGCTGTGGATAGAATTACGCAAGCGTTGTGAGAATACACGGTTTTTATCCATATCAATGGCGGTACGGATAAATTTATGCACGTGACGGTCATAACCAATCCATAAATCGATGGCTTGTTGTCCCCAGCTAATAATGCGGTCAAGCTTGGATTGTAAATCAGTAATTAATTGTTCAATAAAATACAGCTCATCATGACCAATTACACAATCTTGAATACGTAATAATTGAGCCTGTAACTTATCACCTGCTGCATTTAAAGTATCTTGTAACTCACGTAAATTGCCTGAGGTTTCATCTAATAAACGTTCACAGCTAGAAATTGCCGCCTGCCAATCTTTGGTAAGTAAATTGGCAATTTCTTCTTTAATGCTTTGTTGATTTTCATCCATCACGCGTTGTGATAAATCGATACTATCGAAAATCTCTGCTACTGAATATTTTAACGGAGCGAAAACATTCCGGCGCCAAAAGTGCTCATTCTCCCCTTTTGCTGTAGCTTCTTCTGCTGCATCAGATGCACGCTGAATTTCATCAGCCACAATAGAAAGCTGTACAGAAAGACGCAACGCAGAAAATTCACGCTGACGAATATAATAATCTGAT
>CAJPKS010000060.1:0-8917 GCA_905371285.1 Haemophilus sp. HMSC068C11
TTTTGACGGTGTTTTATGGTTACAAGTGGTGATGAACAACGATTTAGAAGAAGGGACGCATTTCCGTTTACCTGAAGATGGAACAGTTCTGAAAATTGAATCTCTTCCTTATTCCATAAACAACTAAAGATATTGTCTTTTAATCTATTTTAAACTTAAAAATCCTTGGCGAAGTCAATCTTTGCAAGGATTTTTTTATTATGCCTTTTGTAATGAAAATTTATTTTCTAGCACAATTTCTGTATTTTTATCAGATTTTTTGAATGGTTAAAAAAATGTTACAAGGGTAAAAGGAAAATGTTAAAAATTTATGAGATCTTTGTCACATTTTCAATAAATTTCACTTAATAGGGTATAGGTTTTTTCTTTAAAACCCATAGAATACGCGCAATTTTAGTTATGCAAGAGGAGCAAGTATGACCCTATCTTTTATTCTTAGTGTTTTTCCGATCATTTTATTGATTTATTTAATGGTAAAGCGTAATGCATTACCTTCTTATGTTGCATTACCTTGGATTGCAACTTTAGTAATGGGAGTTCACCTTCTTCATTTTAATACCGACATAGTGACGATTAGTGCGAATGTGACCGCAGCTATCGTAGCTGTTCAAACGCCAATTACTGTTATTTTTGGTGCAATTCTCTTTAACAAATTTTCAGAAGTATCTGGCGCAACCGATACGATGCGTAAATGGTTAGGAAATATTAACCCAAACCCAGTTGCACAATTAATGATTATCGGTTGGGCATTTGCTTTTATGATTGAGGGGGCAAGTGGCTTTGGTACACCAGCAGCGATTGCAGCTCCAATTTTAATGGGGTTAGGTTTTAATCCATTAAAAGTCGCAATGTTAGCTTTAGTGATGAATTCGGTTCCGGTTTCTTTTGGGGCGGTAGGTACACCAACTTGGTTCGGTTTTGGTCCGTTAAAATTAGATTCAAAATCGATTCTTGAAATTGGTTCGATGACAGCGTTTATCCACTCCATTGCGGCATTAGTGATTCCATTGATGGCATTACGCATCATGGTGACCTGGAAAGAAATCCGTCAAAATATTGTTTTCATTTATATCAGCGTATTCTCTTGCGTGATTCCTTACTTCTTAATTGCACAATTTAACTATGAGTTCCCATCATTAGTTGGTGGCGCAATTGGTCTCTTTATTTCTGTATTTGTAGCGAATAAAGGTATTGGTTTAGCGAAAGTTGAAAACAAGTTAGATAATAATGCTGTTAGCGCAGGCCAAGTTGCTAAAGCATTACTACCAACCGGTTTATTAATTTTATTCTTAATCGTTACACGTATTCCAGAATTAGGCTTAAAAGGCTTAATGAATAACAAAGATGTGTGGTTCTCCACAGCGTTAGGTTCATTAGGCACATTTGAAGTCAGCAAAGGTTTAATTTTTAGTTTGAAAAATATCTTCGGTTCAGAAGTGAGTGAAAGCTATAAACTTCTTTATGTACCTGCGTTAATTCCATTTGTAATTACCGTATTAATTTCATTACCACTTTTCGGAGTGAACTTCAGCAGAACAAAAGGCATTTTTAGTACAAGCTTAAGCCAAGTAAAAAATCCATTTATTGCCTTAATGGGAGCCTTAGTGATGGTAAACTTGATGTTAGTGGGTGGCGAGCATTCTATGGTAAAAATCATAGGTCGTACCTTTGCAGAAGTTACCGGTAGTGACTGGACAATCTTCTCATCCTTCTTAGGTGCTGTAGGCGCATTTTTCTCAGGTTCAAATACCGTATCTAACTTAACATTCGGTAGCGTACAATTATCGACAGCAGAAACTACAGGTTTATCTGTGACTTTAATTCTGGCGTTACAATCAGTCGGTGGTGCGATGGGTAATATGGTATGTATTAATAATATCGTAGCAGTTTCTTCCGTGTTGAATATTCAAAACAAAGAAGGAACAATCATTAAGACTACGATTGTACCAATGGTAGTTTACGGTATCATTGCAGCCCTTTGTGCAAGTTTTTTAATTCCGCTATTCTATGCGCTCTAAAATAGAGGCAAAAAGCAACCGCACTTTGTGGGCGGTTGCTTAACTTTTATCGAATATTTTACTTTTTATTTTCTATTATTGTTGGAGTAATTATTTATGAACGTAAATTTCTACGTTACTTGTATTGCCGACGTAGTAAAGAGCGGTGTGGCAAAAAACACTGTATTACTACTGGAAAAACTCGGTTGTAATGTTATCTTCCTTGAAAAACAAGGCTGTTGTGGGCAACCAGCATTAAACAGCGGTTACACCAAACAAGCCATCCCTGGCATGAAAAACTTAGTCGAAACCTTTGAAGTGAACGATTATCCCATCGTTGCCCCTGCAGGTTCCTGTGTTTATGCTATCAAAAACTATCCTGACTATTTCACTAAAGCTGGTGAGTTAGGTTGGGCTGAGCGAGCGAAAAAGGTCGTCGCACGTTTCTGTGATTTAACGGATTTCATCGTCAATAAATTAGGTGTAACAGATGTTGGCGCCTATTTGCCTGGTAAAGCGGTTTATCATCCTTCTTGTAGTCTTACTCGTAAATTAGGCATTGTTGATGAACCAATCGCTCTCTTGAAAGGTGTAAAAGGGTTAGATCTTCTTCCTATTCATAATCAACAAACTTGCTGTGGCTTTGGTGGAACTTTCTCTGTGAAAATGGCAGAGATTTCTGGCGAAATGGTGAAAGAAAAAGTTGAGCATATTGAAGAGGTTGAACCGCAATATTTAATCGGTGCAGATGTAAGTTGTTTATTAAATATTGGTGGTCGTTTACAACGCGAAGGCAGCAAGATCAAAGTGATGCACATTGCGGAAGTATTAATGCAAGGGGAGAAATAAGATGTCATTGAAAACCAGTAATCTTCCTTTTAAAGCGCGTGTCGATCATGAAGTGCATAACACCATCATGCGTAAAGCGGTGGTGAAAGCTCAAGAAACTATTGGGGCTAACCGTCAAAAAATGGTGGACGAATTAGGTCATTGGGAAGAATGGCGTGATTTATCTAAACAGATTCGTAACCATGTTTTAGCTAATTTAGATGCTTATTTGTATCAATTAAGCGAAAAAGTGATGGAAAATGGCGGTAAAGTGTATTTTGCTGAAACGGCCGAAGAAGCGAGTGCTTATATTCGCAAAGTAGCATTAGAGAAAAATGCGAAGAACATAGTAAAATCCAAATCCATGGTGACAGAAGAAATCGGTTTAAACGAAGTGCTTGAAAAAGAGGGCATGCAAGTGATCGAAACCGATTTGGGTGAATATCTATTACAAATTTCAGGTGATAAACCATCTCATATCGTTGTGCCTGCAATCCACAAGGATCGTCACCAAATCCGCAAAGATTTGTCTGAAAAACTCGGCTACGAAGGCGAAGAAACGCCTGAAGATATGACGCGTTTCGTACGTGAAAAAATTCGTCAAGATTTTTTAGAAGCTGATATCGGTATCAGCGGTTGTAACTTTGCCGTAGCGGAAACCGGCTCAGTTTGTTTGGTGACAAACGAAGGTAATTTACGTTTAGCGACGACCTTACCAAAAACGCATATTGCAGTGATGGGAATGGAGCGTTTAGCGCCGACTTTCCAAGAGGTGGATGTGTTAATTACGATGCTTGCTCGTAGTGCGGTAGGGGCGAAATTAACTGGTTATAACACTTGGTTAACCGGTCCTCGTCTTGCTGGCGAAACCGACGGTCCCGAAGAATTCCATTTGGTTATTGTGGATAATGGCCGTTCAGATATTTTAGCGTCTGAATTCCAAGAAGTTTTACGTTGTATCCGTTGCGGTGCTTGTTTGAATACCTGTCCGGCATATCGTCAAATCGGTGGTCATGGATATGGTTCTATTTACCCAGGTCCAATTGGTGCAGTGATTTCTCCGTTACTAGGTGGCTATGATGAATTCAAAGAATTGCCGTATGCTTGTTCTTTATGTAATGCGTGTAATTCGGTCTGCCCGGTGCGTATTCCATTAGCGCAGTTAATCTTAAAACACCGCGAGAAAATGGTAGAGTTAGGTAAAACTCCCGCGATGGAACGTTTATCTATTTTGGGTTTCACTACAGCCAATGCCAACCCAACACTATGGAAAACAGGTGTGAATATCGGTGCAAAATTAGCGGGTAAGCTGATCAAAAATGGGAAAGCACCAATTACATTTGGTGCATTGGGTGAATGGGCAAAAGCACGAGATTTACCACAAGCAGATGGCGAAAGCTTCCGTCAATGGTTTAATAATAGAGAGAGAGGGTAATAAGCATGGATTTACAAAATCGCGAAAATTTTCTTAATAAATTAGCGGCGAAAATGGGTAAAGCCCGTGCTATCATACCTGAACCGATGGATGCCCCTGTCAATACGTACCCAACTGAGCGTTTAACCCATTTAAGTGCGGTTGATTTAGCGAATGAATTTACCAATTCTGCTAAAACCATGATGGTGGATGTAAATGTGTGTAGAGAGTCTGATGCAGTACAAACCTTACTTGCTCTCTGTGAAAAATATGGCGGCGGTGATGTTGTGCTTAATTCCGATGAAAGATTGACCGCACTTGGTATTCCAGCGGCGCTTGAAGCGAAATATACTTGCCATACATGGTCACCAGAAACGGCACAAGATAATATTAGTTTTTCTGAAAAAGCTAATCTTGGTGTGGTTTATGCAGAATATGGTTTGGCGGAAACTGGCGGAATCGTCTTATTCTCTAGCGCAGATCGTGGACGTTCAGTGAGTTTATTACCTGAAAAATCGATTGTTGTTGTACGTAAAAGCCAAGTACTTCCACGTGTTGCACAAGTGGCGAAAGTATTACACGATAAAGCACAACAAGGCGAGCGTATGCCATCTTGTATCAATATTATCTCAGGTCCAAGTTCAACGGCAGATATTGAATTGATTAAAGTGATTGGCGTACATGGCCCAGTAGCAAAAATCTATTTAGTCATTGACGACTTATAAGAATCATCCATGATGAAAAGAGAGAACTACAATGTTCTCTCTTTTTTTATTTTTTTAAAATCCGCTATAATTCTGAAAAACTCACGAATTGAATATTATGACTTATTATCTTGGCATTATGTCGGGCACCAGTCTTGATGGTGTCGATATTGCTCTTACTGACATCCATTCGAATCAAACCAAATTAATTGCGGCCGATTTCACGCCGATGCCAGCAAATTTACGTGAAAAAGTGACCGCACTTATTCAATCTGGCGAAACCACTTTACAGGCTCTAGGGGAGCTTGATCATCAATTTGGTTTTCTTTATGCCGATTGCGTAAATGCCTTTTTACGTAAACATGAGTTAAAACCTGAGCAGGTCGAAGCCATTGGCTGCCATGGTCAAACAGTGTGGCATTCCCCAAAAAGTCAATTCCCGTTTACCATGCAAATCGGTGATATGAATTTATTAGCCGCTAAAACAGGCATTACGGTTGTTGGTGATTTGCGACGTAAAGATATGGCATTTGGTGGACAAGGTGCACCTTTGGTACCCGCTTTTCACCAAGCGGTCTTTTTTGATCCTAACTGGGCAACGGTGGTGCTTAATATTGGCGGTATTAGTAATGTATCCTTATTGATACCCGAACAGCCTGTCATTGGCTTTGATACAGGAACCGGTAATACCTTGCTCGACCAATGGATCGAAAAGCATCAAGGTAAAGCCTACGACAAAAATGGTGAATGGGCGGCTTCAGGTCAAGTGAATTCAGATTTGTTAGCGGCATTATTAGATGAAGATTTCTTTCAATTGCCACCACCGAAAAGCACAGGGCGTGAATTATTTAATTTGGCTTGGTTAGAGAATAAAATTCAAAAAATAGCAAGTAAAACGACCGCACTTTTACCACAAGATGTGCAAGCCACCTTGGCTGAATTTACCGTGCAAAGCATTGTTTTAGCCCTTAACAATATTCAGACAACATTACCATGTCGATTACTTGTTTGTGGTGGTGGCGCTAAAAATCAGGCGATCATGAATGGCTTAAAACAGGCATTACCAAATTGGCGAATTCAACTGACGACTGAATTAGATCTTGATATCGATTATGTGGAAGCGGCAGCTTTTGCTTGGTTGGCCTATCGTCGCATGCATAATTTACCCGCTAATTTGCCGAGTGTGACAGGCGCCACAAGTGCGGTCAGTTTAGGGGCGATTTTTCCAAAGGAATAAACCATGGCAGAAAATTTATTACAAACCCTTTCAACCTTAATTACTGAACAACGTAACCCCAATTCCATGAATGTAGATTGCTTGTCTGCATTGGAAATTGTGCAGTTAATGAATGAGGAAGATAAACAAGTGCCTTTAGCAATTGAAAAATGTTTACCTCAAATTGCTCAAGCGGTCGAACGTATTGTTGCAGCATTTCAACAAGGCGGTCGATTAGTCTATATTGGCGCTGGAACCAGTGGTCGATTAGGCGTACTCGATGCTTCTGAATGCCCGCCAACATTTGGTGTGTCACCTGAAATGGTGAAAGGTATTATTGCAGGCGGTGAGCGCGCATTACGTCATCCAATTGAGGGCGCAGAAGACAGCAAAACGCAAGCCGTGGTTGACTTACAAACCATTCAATTTTCCTCAAAAGATGTCTTGGTGGGTATTGCAGCTAGTGGCCGAACACCTTATGTGATTGGTGCATTGGAATATGCGAAAAGTTTAGGTTCTGTGACCGTTTCGATTGCAAGTAATCCGAATTCAGCGATGGCAAATATTGTGGATATTGCCATTGATACGGTAGTGGGGCCAGAAGTGCTGACTGGTTCGAGTCGTTTAAAATCGGGTACTGCCCAAAAATTAGTACTGAATATGCTCACTACGGCTTCCATGATCTTAATGGGCAAATGCTATCAAAACTTAATGGTGGATGTGCAGGCAAGCAATGAAAAGCTGAAAGCTCGTGCCATTCGTATCGTGATGCAAGCTACGGATTGCGATAAAGCGCTCGCAGAAGAGACATTAAAGCTTGCCGATCAAAATGCGAAATTAGCAATTATGATGATTCTGAGTGGACTAGATCGTGCTCAAGCAGAGGCTTTATTAGAAAAACATCAGGGCAAGTTACAACTTGCATTGAAATAAGTAAAAATAAAAACGCTAGGCATCAAACCTAGCGTTTTTTATCATTTAATAGTTTGCTCAATTAGCAATCTTGTTTGCCGTAAGCATCTTGACGAAGGATTTGACGAACGCCTTCATCAAATTGTGCTAAAACGTGATCCGCGTCTTTTGGATCTTTACCGCGCGCATCTAGATAGAACTTGATTTTCGGTTCAGTACCAGATGGGCGAACGATTAAGCGGCTACCGTTTTCTAATACGAATACGAGGATGTCGCTTTGGCGATCAGTTTTAGTGTGGTCGATGAATTGTGCCACTTTAACACCGCCTACTTCTGCTGGAGGCGTGTTACGAAGTGCGGCCATTAATTTACCAATTTCAGATAAATCGCTTACACGAATAGAAATTTGACCACTGACATAAGCACCGAATTCTTGCGTGAAGTCATTGGCGTAATCCGCTAAAGTTTTGCCTTGTGCTTTTAAGTGACGCACTAAATCTAAGAACACGATCGCTGCAGAAATACCATCTTTATCGCGTACTTTATCTGGGTCAACTAAGTAGCCAAGCGCTTCTTCAAAACCGAATAATAAGCCTTGAACTTTACCGATGTATTTGAAACCAGTTAAGGTTTCTTCTGATTGGAAGCCGTATTTTTTTGCAATTTCAGCAAGTGCTGGGGAAGATACTAGAGAGCAAGCTAATGTGCCTTTTTCACCTTTTGCATGATATTGTTTTGCTAAATACCAACCTAAGAAACAACCTACCACGTTACCATGTAAAGGTTTCCAGTTACCTTGTGCATCTGGAACCGCAACCGCTAAACGGTCTGCATCTGGGTCATTGGCAATAATGAATTCTGCATTGTGTTCTTTTGCCACTTTAATGGCTAAGTCTAATGCGCCTTTTTCTTCTGGGTTAGGGAAGTTTACCGTTGGGAATGTGCCATCTGGCCATACTTGTTCAGCCACAATATGAGGTTGTGGAAGACCTGCTTTGGTTAAGGTTTTGCTTAATACTTCATAGCCTACACCGTGCATCGCGGTATAAACGTAGTTAATGTCTGCTTGAGGTTCTTTAGCAAGAGAAGCGGTTTTTTCAATATAAGCGTTAACCACTTCATCATCTAGCACAACATAATCTTGACTACGTGGTAAATCTTTTACATTGCCTGCTGCTACTTTGTCGATTAATGCCGCGATATCTTTATCTGCAGGAGAAACGATTTGGCCACCGCCGTTCGCTTTACCTAAATAAACTTTATAACCATTATCTTCTGGTGGGTTGTGACTTGCAGTCACCATGACACCTGCGGTGGTATCAAAATATTGGATTGCGTAAGCTAATACTGGCGTTGGTAATTTACGTGGAAGTAAATAAGCTTTCACGCCTGCACCCGCCATGATTTCAGCGGTATCACGTGCGAAAACATCAGAGTTTTTACGACCATCATAACCAATCACGATGGAAGGTTGTTTGTCGTAATCTTTTAAATAATCTGCTAAACCGCCCGCAGCTTGTGCCACTAAAACACGGTTCATACCCATAGGGCCTGCTTGTAATGGTCCACGAAGCCCCGCAGTACCAAATTGTAAACGGCCACTAAAGCGAGCTTGTAATTCAGATTGTGCTTTTTCATCACCATTTTTCGCCGCCGTTAAAAGTGCGGTTAATTCTGCGTGAGTTTCTGCATCAGGATCTTGATTTAACCAGTTTTGTGCAATATCAAAAAGCGTTGTCATGATGTTTTCTCCTTGTAAAAAGTAATTCTGGATAGACTAACGGAAAATGGATCGGATTAAAACGACTATTTTTCTTTTTTCCTGAAAAGATAAGCTTTTTTTGAT
>CAJPKS010000061.1:0-8909 GCA_905371285.1 Haemophilus sp. HMSC068C11
ATATTACATTTAGCCCTTTGTTCTTTTATCTTTTATAAACTACGTAATGCTTCGATACGTTTTTCAAGCGGAGGATGGCTCATAAAGAGTTCGCTACGTTTGCCGTTAATCATAAAAGCATTAAGTGAACCTTCCATCTCTTGCGGCTCATGAATTTGTTGTAAACGTTGCAATGCCGCAATCATTTTTTCTTTTCCAACAAGCTGTGCAGAACCTGCATCTGCACGATATTCACGATAGCGCGAGAACCACATCGCGATAATGCTCGCTAAAATACCAAATACAATTTCTAACACCATTGAAACCAAGAAATAAATGCCTGAACTCCGGCTTTCTTCATCGCCATTACGAGAACTTGCTACCACATTGGCAATTACGCGAGATAAGAAAATCACGAAGGTATTCAATACGCCCTGCAATAAAGTCATGGTCACCATATCGCCGTTCGCAATGTGTGATACCTCATGAGCCAATACCGCCTCAGCTTCTTCTTCCGTCATGGAGTTTAATAAGCCTGTACTAATCGCCACTAAAGAATTGTTTTTAGTTGCACCCGTAGCAAAAGCATTCGCATCATTAGAATGTTAAATCGCCACATCTTGCATTGGAATACCTGCTTGTTGCGCTTGACGGCGTACAGTTTCTACTAACCAACGCTCCGCTTGATTACGAGGTTCGGTAATTACTTCAGCCCCCACAGAGCGCAATGCCATGGTTTTTGATAAGAATAATGAAATCAATGATCCAGCAAAACCAAAAAGCATTGCCATAATTAAAATGCCACCTGTACTATTTCCTGCAATACCGGTCACATTTAAAATAATCCCTAACACAAGCATCACAGCAAAGTTAGTGGCTAAAAATAAAAGGATTCGCATCATAATAAAGTTCCTCAATAAAATAGAAAGTAAACACTGCAATAATGGAGAATTTTTTACAAAATTCAAGGTTAAACAAATAATTTATTGTAAATCTTCTAAGGTATTAAAATTTACAAATCGTCCCTCTTGTTCGTCAAATTGGACAGCAACTGCGCCATTTTTGTTCATAAATTGTAATAAACGACGTTCGCCCTCGTTTAAATAAGCACGTAACTTCTCTTTAAGCTGAACGGACATCAAACAAAATGTTGGGTGTTCACGCTCTTTATCTTTTGCATAAGCCATTAAAGTGCGGTCATTTTTAACCGCACTTTTTAGTTTTTCTAATAAGTTTTGTGGAAAATACGGACTATCACAAGGCACAAAAAGTACAAAATCCGTTTTAGCTTTTTCGAGTGCTGTTAACATACCGCTCAACGGCCCCTGAAAATCAGGCAATTCATCTGAAAATACGGGAAAACCCCATTGTGCATATTCCGTATGGTGGCGATTAGCATTAATTGAAATATCAATCACTTGAGGTTGTAAGCGCTCAATCACATGGCTAATTAATGGTTTCTTTTGTAAAAGCTGCAAGCCTTTATCCACCCCATTCATCCTCCGTGCTTTTCCACCCGCTAAAATAACCGCACTTATTGTGTATTCCATATTTTCTTATTGCCTTATTTGAAGTATGATCTAGCCTTATTTTTCTCCATTTAAAAGGAAATAGCAATGAAATGTAAGCGTTTAAATGAAGTATTGGAACTTTTACAACCTTATTGGTCTAAAGACCCAGATCTGAGCTTGTTACAAATTTTGCAAAAAATTGCTGATGAAGCAGGTTTTGATAAACCCGTAGCAGAATTATCTGATGAAGTGATTATTTATCATTTAAAAATGCACGGCACAGATAAACTTGAGCCAATTCCAGGCATCAAAAAAGATTATGAAGAAGATTTTAAAACCGCATTGTTAAAAGCGCGCGGAATTATTAAATAAGGAAAACAAATGAAAAAATTTTTATTTTTACTCAGTGCTTTATTTTCATTTAACGCATTCGCAGCTAATTTAGAAGAAGGTAAACAATACGTTCAAGTGGGTCAAACCGCTTCTGCACAGCCTGAAGTGATTGAATTTTTCTCTTTCTACTGCCCGCATTGCTATGCCTTTGAAATGGAATACCACATTCCAAAACAAGTTGCAGAAAGCTTACCAAAAGGCACTGAATTTAAACAATATCATGTTAACTTCTTAGGTCGTCAATCTGAAAACCTCACTCGCGCATGGGCATTAGCGATGGCACTTGGTGCAGAAAGCAAAGTGAAAGCGCCTTTATTTGAAGCTGCACAGCAAGATAAATTAAGCTCAATGGACGATATTCGTAAAATCTTCATTGATAACGGTGTGACTGCTGAACAATTTGATAACAACATCAACAGCTTTGCTGTAAACGGTTTAGTGAATAAACAAGTGAATGCGGCTGAGCAGTTTAAAGTACATGGCGTACCTGATTTCTATGTAAATGGCAAATATCGTGTAAACCCTGAAGGCTTAAATTACGATGATTTCGTCAAAGATTATGTAGAAACCGTGAAAGGTTTATTGCAAAAATAAAAAAAAATTGGTTTAATGCCTGCCGTTTTTAAATATAAAGAAGAGAGATGATTATGGCTGCTAGTTTCAGTGTTACTCGTCGTTTTTTTGACGACAAAAACTACCCACGCGGATTTTCCCGTCACGGTGATTATACAATCAAAGAATCCCAAGTATTAGAGCAATATGGTCAAGCGTTTAAAGCATTAGATTCAGGCGAGCGCAAGCCAGCGACAAAAGAAGAAAAAGAATTTGTTGCTTTTTGCCGTGGTGAACGTGCACCGGAAACTTTCTTCGAAAAAACCTGGAATAAATATCGTACTCGCATTAACACAACAAAACGTGTTTACACCTTATCAGGTGATGTGAGCGAAGCGGCTTCTGGCGGCGAAGATTATTCTGGCGAATAATACATTTTAAAAGGCAGGCAGAAGCTTGCCTTTTGCTTTTTTACTCAATCCCCATGCTTGCCAAGGGCTGTGGGATATTTATCATTCAAACGTAAACATCAATGCAACTACCCATTTCCCAATATACCGAACTCCTGCAAAAAAAGACTGAAAAACTGACCGCTCTTTTGCAGCCCTTTAACGCCCCAGAAATAGCCGTGTTTGATTCGCCAACCAGCCATTATCGGATGCGTGCAGAATTTCGTATTTGGCATGATAAAGGCGATTTTTATCACATCATGTTTGATCAAAGCACCTTGCAGCGCTATCGAGTGGATGAGTTTCCAATTGCCAGCAAACTGATCAATCGCATGATGAAAGCCTCATTACCGTTGTTAAAAACGCAGGAAGTGCTTCATAAAAAACTGTTTCAAATTGATTATTTGAGCACACTCAGCAATAAGATCATTGTGAGCCTGCTTTACCACAAGCAACTCACGGAAGAATGGCAAAGCGCTGCAGCAAACCTAAAAAGTGAATTACAACAACTTGGTTTTGATGTGCAGCTGATTGGTCGTGCGAATAAACAAAAAATCTGTTTAGAGCAAGATTTTGTTGATGAAGTATTACCGGTAAAAGGGCGTAATTATGTTTATCGCCAAGTAGAAAATAGTTTCACTCAGCCAAATGCAGCTGTGAATTGCAAGATGTTGGAATGGGCAATTGATTGCACTCAAGGTTCTCAGGGCGATTTATTAGAGCTGTACTGCGGTAACGGCAATTTCTCTATCGCCCTTGCACAAAACTTTCGTAAAGTCCTTGCTACCGAAATTGCCAAGCCATCCGTGGCTGCCGCACAATTTAATATTGCGGAAAATGGCATAGATAATCTGCAAATTATCCGTATGTCGGCAGAAGAGTTTACCCAAGCAATGAATGGCGTACGTGAATTTAATCGCTTAAAAGGCATTGATTTAAAAGCCTATCAATGTAATACGATTTTTGTTGATCCACCACGAGCGGGACTTGATCCAGATACAGTGAAACTAGTGCAGAATTACGATCGTATTTTGTACATTTCCTGCAACCCACATACCCTTTGTGAGAATTTGCAAACCCTAAGCCAAACCCACCGCATTGAAAAAGCGGCGCTGTTTGATCAATTCCCTTACACAGATCATATGGAAAGCGGCGTATGGCTGGTAAGAAAATAAAAATTCAACTGCTTGCCGAAGCGGGAAAATTGTCAGAATTGACCGCACTTTGTGCCCCTCTTGGTATCGAACATTGTACTGAAAGTCCGCTTGCATTAGTGAAAACGGAAACCCATCTCGCCTTGCGCAAGCTAGACGAGCCCAAATTGGGCGATGTGTTTGTGGATTTTGTTGCAGGTGCAATGGCTCATCGTCGTAAATTTGGTGGTGGACGTGGCGAAGCTGTTGCCAAAGCTGTAGGCATTAAGGGTACAGAATTGCCTAGCGTGATTGATGCCACAGCAGGACTTGGTCGAGATGCCTTTGTTTTAGCTTCTATTGGTTGCCAAGTGCGTTTAGTGGAACGCCATCCGGTGGTGTATTTGCTATTGCAGGATGGACTCAACCGCGCCTATCAGGATGCAGAAATAGGCGAAATGATGCAGCAAAATATGCAATTATTGGACGTTCATCATATTGCCGAACTTAATCCGCAAACCGAGAGTGCCGATGTGGTGTATTTGGATCCAATGTATCCGCACAAGCAAAAATCCGCCCTAGTCAAAAAAGAAATGCGTGTATTCCAACATTTGGTTGGTGCCGATTTGGATGCCGATGAACTCTTGACACCTGCGTTACAATTAGCCCGTAAACGTGTGGTGGTAAAACGTCCTGACTATGCGGAATTTTTAGCGCAAAAAGCGCCCCATGTTAGTCGTGAAACCAAAAATCACCGCTTTGATATTTATATGGGAGAAGCGCAATGCTAAAAGAAAGTGCAGTTGTGATGAGCTATGATGCGGAAACCGGTCTTGCTAAAGTGAAATGTCAATCACAAAGCGCCTGCGGGGCTTGTTCGGCTAGAGAAGCCTGTGGAACAGCTTCCCTGTCTGAACTCAATGGAAAACGAGGCGAACATATCTTCACGTTAGAAACCATCACGCCACTGCGCACAGGTCAAATGGTGGAGATCGGCCTAGAAGAAAAATCCATGTTATTTTCTGCATTGTTAATGTATATCGCGCCGCTTTTCACGCTATTGGTTGCAACATTACTTTCTAGCTATATCAGTGAAAATGAGCTCATCCGTGCGATTTTAATCTTTATTTTGACCGCACTTTCCTTTGTAATGGTTAAGCGTTATACCCGAAAACTCGGCCAACAAACAGAATTTCAGCCTGTTTTGTTGAGAGTGTTGTCCTAAATAAAAAGAGCGGTTGAAAACAATTAAATTTTCAACCGCTCTTTTATACTTTAAGCTTATTACTACTCGAAAGAGCCTACATGAAGATGTAGGCTTTTCTTTTTTAATTAAGCTTGAGATTTTTTAAGGTCAAATTTGTAAGAAACAAAACCATACAATGTCCAACCGATAAAGGTCACAATTGAACCGTATAGCATCGCTTGTTCACCCGCAGCATAAAGCGCATAGATACTATAGACTGAACCAATAAAGGCAACAAGAACAGTTTTTTTGTATTTTTGGTAAGGAACGTTTTCAGTTTTCAACAATACGGGAAGTGCAGCCATTGAGAGCAAGTATGGAATAACGTTTGTTACTACCGCTAGGTCAACCAGCACATTGAATTGTTTATTTAATGATGGGCTGATTGTCATTAATGAGAGTAATGTTTGTAACGCAGTGATGGTTACCATACCAACGATAGGTGCATCTTTGCTAGTAACTTTTTTGAAGAATGCTGGGAAATAACCTTCTTCTGCTGAAGATTTGAATACTTGAGCAATAGTGAACTGCCAACCTAATAATGAGCCGAAACAAGACATCACCATTAAACCCATGATGACTTTACCGATTGTTTCATCAAACATATGAGCAAAGGCTAAACCGAACGGTGCGGTTGAATTAGCAAGTTCAAGATTAGGAACAATACCTGCGATAACGTTAGTAGAAACGATATAAATTACCGCAGCCCCTAAAGTACCACCAAGTACCGCAATTGGTACGTTCTTCTCTGGATTTTCAACCGCATCAGAGTTCGCACAAGCAGACTCTAACCCTAAGAATGCCCATAATGTCATTGAAATAGATACACCGATCGCTTCAAAAGTAGGCACGTTGTGTGGGTTCCAAGAATTTACATACATTGAACCATCAAACCATTTCCAACCGATGATTGAAATACCCACCACAGGAATAATTACACCCCAAATGGTGAATGAACTGATGTTACCCGTAATTCTTGCGCCACCGAAGTTAAGAATAGTCGCAAGCCAAAGAGTGAAGATTGTCCATAATGCGATAGAAAGTGGAGAAAGGGTTGCACCGAGGAACTCTGAACCATAACCTACAGCAGAAATCGCAATCGCAGTATTCGCAATAACTAACGACACACCATAAGTATAGTTTGCCATGAAGTTACCAGCTTTACCGAAAGAGTATTCAGCATAGCCACCCATACCACCGGATTTTCTACTAAACATACCGCATTGTGCGAATGCATAAGCTAAGGCTGTTGAACCAACTGCGGTTACAAGCCAAGAAACGATAGAAATAGTCCCAATTTCAGCTAATTTGGTCGGTAACATAATGATACCTGAACCCATCATATTAACCATGGTCAGAATGGTGAGTTGAACCACACCAATTTTATTACTTTTAGCACTCATAATTTATACTCCTTAAAGTGCGGTCAAAAAATTAAATGTTTTTAACCGCACTTTTTTTGTTTGTGCTGAGAGGGTTATGAGGGAAAACCTCATAACCACACTTTATTAATAGTCAGTTAAAACATAGCCATATGCACGAGTACGTCCATCAGGATCTTTTTGTAAATAAACCCCTTGGATTTCAGGTGCAAAGCCAGGTAATGTGTTGATACCCTCTTCTAATGCAAGGAAGTATTTTTGTGCAGTTGGACTCCATCTTTCCCCTGGCACCACACATAACACACCTGGAGGATAAGGTAATGCACCTTCCGCAGCTACACGACCAACAATATCAGTCAACGGAACGAGTTCAACTTTGTTACGCACTAACTCAATATTTGCATCATGTGGATTTAATACATATTCTGGTAATGTCGCTTTGCGGAACAAATCTTTTTGAAGTTGTTTTACATTTCGGCTGACATAAAGATCATGCATTTCTTGGCATAATTGACGAATGGTGTAACCTTTGTAACGGTCTTCATTGTTTTTATACACGGTTGGCAAGACATCTTTTAATAAAGAGTCTTGTTTAATGTGTTTTTCAAACAAGGCGATTTGAGCAACTAAAGTTTGCATTTTCGTGAGGGTTTCTGCCGGAGTGAGCAAGAATAAGATTGAGTTCAAGTCACATTTTTCCGGAATAATACCGTTTTCACGTAAGTAGTTTGCAAGAATGGTTGCTGGTACACCAAATTTTTCATATTCGCCTGTTTCTAAGCTAATACCTGGCGTGGTAAGCAAGAATTTACATGGGTCAACGAAGTATTGTTCATCAGCATAACCTTCAAATTTATGCCATGTATCTGTTGGGTGGAATTTGAAGAACTCGAGATTAGTTGCAATTTCTTCTGTATCATAATCTTGCCATTTTTTACCTTTAATTGTGGTTGGAATAAATGGACGAATTAATTCACAGTGATTTAATACTAATTTACGTGCTTCGATACCGACTTTCACACATTCATGCCATAAACGACGACCTGCTTCACTACCTTGAATTTTCGCATTCACATCTAATGCCGCAAATAATGGATAGAACGGACTGGTTGACGCATGTAACATAAAGGCGTTATTGAAACGTTTGTGGTTTACATAACGATCTTGACCTTTAATGTGTTTATCTTTTTTGTGAATTTGTGAAGTTTGTGAGAAACCTGCTTGTTGTTTATGAACAGATTGGGTCACTAAAATACCTGGGTCGTTTTCATTTAATTCAAGCAATAATGGAGAGCAGTCTTTCATCATTGGAATGAATTGTTCATAACCTACCCATGCAGAGTCGAATAAGATGTAGTCACAAAGATGACCAATTTTATCTACCACTTGACGTGCGTTATAAATTGTACCGTCATAAGTACCTAATTGAATAACTGCTAAACGGAATGGACGTTTTTGGTTTAATTTTTCAGGTGCGACTTCTTTAATTAATGATTTCAAATAATCTTCTTCGAAGCAGTGACTGTCGATACCACCAATGAAACCAAATGGGTTACGTGCAGTTTCTAAGTAAATTGGGGTTGCACCCGCTTGAATTAATGCACCATGGTGGTTTGATTTGTGGTTATTACGGTCAAATAACACTAAATCGCCCGGAGCTAATACAGCATTTAACGCAACTTTGTTTGAAGAAGATGTACCATTTAATACGAAGTAAGTTTTATCTGCATTGAATACTTGAGCCGCATATTTTTGTGCATCACAAGCTGCACCTTCGTGAATTAACAAGTCACCTAATTTCACGTCAGCATTACAAATATCTGAACGGAAAATGTTTTCACCATAGAAGTCATAAAGGAAGCGACCAGCTGGATGTTTACGGTAGTATTGACCACCTTGGTGTCCCGGACAGTCAAAAGCAATATTACCCATTTCTACATATTCACTTAACATTTTGAAGAATGGAGGTAACATTTTTTCTTCATAAAGTCTTGCAGCAGTTTCGATTTGACGGCTATAAAGCTTAATGTCATAACCATTTAAATCTTGAATATGATAAATAGCATCATAGAATTTCGGATCAACTTGTTCTTCTTCAGTTTGGACAACAAATACTGGGATACCAAAATTTGTTGCTTGAATACGTTCAAGGTATTCACCTACATCTCCTGATGTCAACACAATAGCGGCAACATCAGTAAAGTCTGTTTTGGTAATTTCAACTAATTCTCTATTTGTAGAGAAATATTGTTCAACTTTTGGAC
>CAJPKS010000062.1:0-8814 GCA_905371285.1 Haemophilus sp. HMSC068C11
TGTAAATGTTGTTAAAACTGACCGCACTTTATTAGCCTATAAAAGTAAACCGCACATTAACGTGCGGTTTATTGTTTAATAATGCGGAGGTGGAGTTTCCTCTGCTTGGCTAGCAATATTAGAAGGTTGCATATCTTTTAATTTGCCGGCGAGATAGCGGAGTTGAAGTTGAATTTTATCCATATCAAACTGTTGTTGAACTAATGCTTGGTTGAGTTCGTCTAAAAGTTGTTCTTGAAAAGCAATTTTCATTTCAAGTTCAGCGATGCGATCGTCTAAAATTTGTTGATTTTGCATAAAATTTCTCTAATTTTTAAAAAAATGTTGTGAATTCGGTCAATCCGATTTAACCTATTCGCTATTCTGTTTCTATTATAAAGGATCAAGCAAAATGTTGAAAATTCAAAAGCTTTCTCTTGCTGCACTTATGGTAAGTGCGGTCGTTTCAGGTTCTGTTTTTGCAGAAGATAAAGCAGCGCCAAGCGCAAGCGATGCGTCTTATGCTGTAGGTGCATTAATGGGTAACCAAGTAAAAGATTTAGTGGATGCTCAAAAAGAAGTGATTCAATACGACAATGCGCGTATTTTAGATGGCTTAAAAGATGCATTAGAAGGTAAAGTTGATGTTCGTAAAGACGAAAAAATTCAAAAAACCTTAGATGGCATTCAAGAGCAATTAGTGTCTGCAGCGAAAGCAAAAGTAGAACAACAAGCGAAAGCCGCAAAAGAAGAAGGCGATAAATACCGCGCTGAATTTGCGAAAAAAGATGGCGTAAAAAGCACTAAAGATGGCTTACTTTACAAAATCACTGAAGCAGGTAAAGGTGATGCGATTAAAGCAACAGATACTGTGAAAGTACATTACACTGGTAAATTACCAGATGGTAAAGTATTTGATAGCTCTGTTGAACGTGGTCAACCGGTTGAGTTTAAATTAAACCAAGTGATTAAAGGTTGGACTGAAGGTCTTCAGTTAGTGAAGAAAGGCGGTAAAATCGAATTAGTGATTCCACCTGAATTAGCTTATGGCAAACAAGGTGCAGGCGATTCAATTCCACCTGATGCAACACTTTACTTCGAAGTTGAAGTATTAGACGTTAATCCTAAAAAATAATCCTTAATTTAACCGCACTTTGTCCAAAGTGCGGTCATTTTCCCTACCAGATTTGAAAAATGATACTAACCGATAGACAACCTTTCACCGATGAAGATCGTACCATTCTGATTTCCTATAAAGCGGTAGTTGATGGCGTGAGCGCGTTGATTGGCGAGCATTGTGAAATCGTCTTACACTCTTTGGAAGACATTGAACATTCTGCCATTTGTATTGCCAATGGGCATAATACCAATCGCCAAGTGGGTTCACCAATTACGGATTTAGCCCTGAAATCCTTGCGTAACATGCAAAGTGAGAGTGTGTCTAAGCCTTATTTCACGCGAGCGAAAGGTAATGTGTTGATGAAGTCTGTGACCATCGCTATTCGAAATGGCAAACAACGCATTATTGGTTTGCTCTGTATCAATATTAATTTGGATGTGCCGGTCTCTCAATTTATGCAGGCCTTTATGCCAACGCAGGAACAAAATGAAACCTCTTCCGTCAATTTTGCAAGTTCAGTGGAAGAATTGGTGGCACAAACGGTAGAAAAAACCATTGAAGAAGTGAATGCTGATCGCTCGGTTTCGAATAATAATAAGAACCGTCAGATTGTGATTTCACTTTACGAAAAAGGCATTTTTGATATTAAAGATGCGATCAATTTAGTGGCTGATCGCCTCGCGATTTCTCGCCACACCGTGTATTTGTATATTCGTCAAATCAAACAAGAGCAAGAGTAATGAACTATGTTCTCGCCGTGAAAAGTCCCGTTTATGGAAAACAAGGGGCTTTTCTTGCCTATCAATTCGCCCAAGTTTTACTCGAAAAAGGGCATGCTATTAGCCAAATTTTCTTTTTCCAAGACGGTGTAAGTAATGGCAATGGCTTGGTTTATCCTGCCAATAATGAATTTAATCTCACGCAAGCTTGGCAAGCCTTGTCAGCACAGCATCATATTCCTTTGCATTTATGTGTAGCCGCTTCACAACGTCGTGGTGTGGTGGATGCACTTACGGCAAAAGAGACAGATAAAACGAATCTTGCAGAAGGTTTTGAGATTACAGGCTTAGGCGAGTTTATGGCGATGGTATTAAAAGCGGATCGGGTGGTGACATTATGAAGCTTGCATTCTTATTTCGTACCGCACCGCATGGAAACGCGATTTCTCGTGAAGGTTTAGATGCGTTACTTGCGGCAACAGCATTTTGTGATGAAGAGGAAATTGGCGTCTTTTTTATCGATGATGGCGTATTAAATTTACTCGATGGGCAAAATCCTGAGTTATTGTTACAAAAAGACTTTATTCGTACCTTTAAATTATTGGATTTATACGATATTGAACAGCGCTTTGTCTGCGCCGATTCGCTCGACCAATACAATTTGCAAACAGAACAACTCATTATTTCTGCTGAAAAAATTGACCGCACTTCGCTGATCAATAAACTTAGCCAAGCAGAAAAAGTGTTTACGTTTTAAGGAATATTATGCTTTATACCTTTTCTCAAGCTCATTATTCTGAGACAGAACTTCAACGTTATTTGACTGAAATCACTGAAAATGATGTGGTAGTTTTATGGCAAGATGGCGTGTTGTTAGCTGTGAAGTATGGGAAAATGCTTACCCAATGCAAAGGGCAATGTTTTGTGTTGGAGCAGGATATTTTAGCTAGAAATTTAACCGCACTTTTGCCAGAAAACAATCAAGTGCGGTCAATTTCATTAGCAGATTTGGTGGATTTAACTGCTCAATATTCTTCTCAAATCGCCTTATAGTGGGCGTTCTTTAGGTAACAAGAGCGGTAATACCATAACAGAATAAAGTGCCAAACCTGCGGCCATTAAGCAGGTAATTTCTAATCCTCCTGCGCGTAACCATTCGCCAAATCCCATGTCATTAACGAGTGTGGCATAAAAGAATCCTGCCACGACTGTGTAACTAAATCCGATTAATCCTGCGATTAATGCAATAGCTTTCACGTTGTAGCTTGCATAACGGTGAAATGCTGCCCAAAGCGTAATGAGAAAAGTCGGCACTGCAGCCACAATAAAGACGGAAAGCACTGAGCTCTGAATTTGATCAGTATCATTATTCGAGAATGTTAAGGCGACAGTGCCGATAATTTGAATAATCAACGGAAAAAGAATAAATGCTTTAAGATATTTTTTCATGAGATGTCCAATTAATAGAAAAACGGAAGCATTGTATCAATCAAATGAAAGACAACCAATCTTTTCTCTATTCGGTTTTTATTACATCCACTAATGTGGGCTGAACGATTGAGGCATAATCTTGTGTATTGAGAATAATAGAGCGCTCCAAGGTGCCAGCATTAAATGCCAATTCATCATAACGAGACAGTAAACTAGGATCAGCAATTAATAACAAATTAGGATGAAAGCTAAAAGGCGGAATTGCACCAAATACACAGTCGGTTAGGGTATCTACTTCTGCAGGGCTAGCAAGGGAGGCTTTCGTGCCACCTAAATATGCCGCCACTTTGCTTAAATCAGATTGTTGATCAGCCGGCAATATCACTAATACCGCTTGTTTTACGCCATTTCCCTTTACTTTGCATACTAACGCCTTTGCACCTTGCCCTAATTCTGTACCACGAATTTTAGCCACTTCTTCTGATTTTCCTGCTGTGGGGTGTTCAACCACACGATAGCGTGCTTGATGCTCATCTAAAAGTGCGGTCAATTTTTCAAATGTTTTGACAGACATGCGGGTTCCTTCAATAACGATATTTTTAATGAGTTTAACAAAGGTTGATTTATGTGAAAATCAAAGAAAAATAATTAATCTTTTGGGGCGTATTTATTATGAGATAGACAAATACCTTTACGCCCCGTACTATGTTCCTTTTTATTTGGTATCGATTATGACTCGAATTAATCTTGTTCCGCCAGCGGAGCTTTGTGATCAGCATCTTTTAGCGGAGCATCGCGAATTAACCCGCATTCCTAACGCCGTGGCGAAAGGTAAATTTCATTTGAAAGGACAGCCTACGGAATATAAATTAGGTGAAGGGCATGTGCGCTTTTTCTTTAATAAATTGGCGTTTTTAAAGAAACGGTATGATGCATTGCATGCGGAATGTAAGGCGCGAGGCTTTAACGTGCAGTATATTTGGAATGAAACGTTACCCGATGATCCAAGTTTATGGTTGGACTATGAAGCCACAGAGGCGGCGTTACAGATTAATCGGGAACGTATTCAGGAAAGAATGCCATTAAAGGCGAGATTTACACCGCATCTTCCAAAGAGCGGTCAAAAATAAAGGAGTTTTCACTTATGAAAGGCAGTGAGAATATAAAAAAGGTGAGCATCGCTCACCTTATGAATTGTTTAATCTTTCAATTTAATAAAAAACGTACCACTAGGTGTGATAGGCAAATAGTTTTTATGGAAATCCATAAAGGTTTTTTGTGGGTCTATGTCTTCAAAAAGTTTTGGGTAAAGTGCTTTTGCCATAAATTGAGCGGCTGCTAGATCACTTAGTGAGCGAGAAGCCGTATGATAAATACCGTAAACACGGTGGTTTTTAACTGCAGGTAAATCTTGCCACCCTGCACGGGTTAAGAAACCTTTTAGGCGTTTTTGTGCATCCTGTTCATTGATGTTTATTCCCATCGCCATCATTTCATCGTTAGTTTCATGCCCCATTTCTGTGCCAGAAATCATAATAACTTCAGGTTGTGCGGCAAGAAGTTGTTCTGGATTAATTGGTCCCCAATTTTCGACAAAAGGCGCGCTTACGTTATCCCCGCCAACAGTTTCAGCAATAGCACCCCACATATTTTTACCAAAGGTAAAGCTATATTCACTAGGACCTTTATTGCCAAATTCTACATAGATTTTAGGTTTAGGTAGGTTAGCCTCTTTTACACGTTTTTGAATATCAGTAATGCCTTGAGCATATTCATCTGCAATTTTATTTGCTCGTTCTTCGGTACCTGCAAGTTGCCCAAAAATCTTTGCGCTTTGGGTGTGTCGTTCTACACTTTGAGCATTAAAATCGACAACAATAATTGGAACGCCAGCTTGTTCTAACTTTGGTAGTTCGGAACCAATAGTTTGATATTGCCATTCTGCAAGAATCAATACATCAGGTTTTAATGCCAAGGTTTTTTCGGTTGAGAAAGTTCCTGTATTTACATTACCAATATCAGCAATATTTTTGAGTTCAGGCATTTTTTCAGAAAACAATGCCCAACTTCCTGGATTAAATTTTTCCCAAAATTCACGTGAGATACCTTTAACATATTTAAAATTTTCAACACCCGTAACAGCAATGTAATCAGGATAGTAAAAGCCTAACACGGCATTTTTTACGGGCACATCAACGTTAACTTCTCGTCCTAATACATCTTTGATTGTTTTTATTTCTGCTTGAGTAGTGATACCAAAAGTCAGTAATAGAACGGCCAAAATTAAACGAATTGTTGATTTTTTTTGCATATAAACTCCTGTCTGAATAAAACATCAGAATATTGCCATAAATAAGAATTATTATCAAATTTAGATGTTATAAAGTGATAATACAAGAAATGCTGTTGAAGGGTAAAATAGGCATATATCTAGAAAAAACATATTTCGCATTTAAAATTGGAAGTGCGGTCAAAACTTAGTAAGTTTTCACTTCTCCTTGAGTTGGACTAAAGGAGAAGTGAATGGGGTTAAATTATTTATATTCAACCACGATATCGCTTTCGCTGACGGTATCACCATAAACTGGCAATAAGGTTTTTTCATAAGCTTGTTTTAAACGCCCATCTTTGCCTAAGGTTTGGATTTCGTTATTTAACCAATTTAACAATTCAGGTGCATCTTTGCGAACAGCTGGTGCAATAACATCTTGATCACCAAAGTTTTTTACGCCCACGGTATAACCTGGATTTTGTTTTGCCCAAGCGAATAAGAAGGTATTGTCGTTAGATAATGCGTCGCCACGGCCATCACGTAAGGCTTCAAAGGTTTCGGTATTTTGTTCGAATTTCAATAACTTCACATCTGGATAGTTTTTGGTGAAGAAAATATCAGCAGTAGTGCCTTTATCCACGATCAAGGTTTTGCCTTTTAATTGTTCAAGATCAGTAATGACTGAGCCATCTTTTGATACGACACCGAGTGCCACTTTCATATATGGATTCGCAAAATCTACCACTTCTTTACGAGCTGGTGTTACAGTGAAGTTGGCGAGAATGATATCAACTTTCTTAGAAAGTAAGTATTCAGCACGGTTTGCGGCATCCACTAAAACAAATTCCACTTTGTTTTCGTCACCTAATAAATCTTTACCGATCGCTTTACCAATTTCGACATCAAAGCCTTGGCTTTTACCTTGCGCATCTACATAACCAAATGGTGGTTTATCGCTAAATACACCAATGCGCACTTTGCCATCTTTTTGTATTTGCTCAAGGCTTGAAACCGTTTTTGCTCCGTCTTTAGCCGGTTCTTTATCATTACACGCGGTTAAGCCAAATGCTAATGTAGCTGTGGCGAAAAGTGCGGTCAATGTTTTAAATGTTTTCTTCATAGTTTGTCCCTCTCGGTTCATAATTTAAGATATTTAAGAATGTTTTCGCACGATCCGTGGTTGGATTCGTGAAGAAATCTTCCGGTTTTGCTTGTTCAATAATTTGCCCTTTATCCATAAACACAATGCGATTGGCTACTTGGCGGGCGAAGTTCATTTCGTGGGTAACGATGAGCATCGTCATACCGTCTTTAGCGAGGCCTAAAATTACATCAAGTACTTCACGTACCATTTCAGGGTCAAGGGCAGCGGTTACTTCATCGAACAGAATAATTTCAGGGTTCATGCATAGTGAACGCACAATAGCAATTCGCTGTTTTTGCCCACCTGATAATTCTCGCGGATAAGCATTTTTTCGGTCATATAGACCTACACGTTTAAGTAACTCATCGGCTTGTTTTTCAGCTTCTGCGCGATCGCGTTTTTGTACTTTTAAAGGGCCAAGTAAAATATTGTCAATCACTGATAAATGAGCGAAGAGTTCATAACTTTGGAATACCATCCCAATGCGTTGGCGCGCTTTGACCCAAGGAATGTCTTTGCCTAATTCGCCTGCATTTTGCAGCAAAATCTGACCGCGCTTTATTTCCTCTAGCCCATTTAGGCAGCGTAAAAAAGTACTTTTACCACAACCCGATGGACCTAAAATAACGACAACTTCGCCTTTCTCTATAGAAAGATTGATGCCTTTGAGTGCTTCTACATCACCGTAATTTTTGACGAGGTTTTTAATTTCTAATAACGCCATGTGTTTTCCTAATAAAAATTAACTTTCCCAACGGGTTTCTAAATAACGGGAAAATAAGGATAGCGGGTAACAAATCACAAAATATAAACCGAAAATGACACCGTAAATCCAAAGCGCCGCCGATTGATTACTAAATAATGAATGCTCGATAATTTGTTGACCGACTTTAATCACTTCGACTACACCAATTAACATCGCCAAAGAGCTGGTTTTTACCATGCGAGTAAAGAGGTTAATAGCACTTGGTGTCACACGTTTTAAACTTTGCGGAAGTAAAATATACACAAAGGTTTGAAACGGCGTTAAACCTAAAGCGTAGGCGGATTCCACTTGATGTTTTTCAATGGAAGTTAATGCACCACGCACTAAATCGCCCATTTCTGCTGTTCCCCAGAAAATAAACACCAAAATACATACAGAAATGCCATCTAAGTGAATATCAAACCATTTTGCTAAACCGAAATAAGCGAGAAAAAGTAACGCTAATAATGGAATGATGCGTACAAATTCTAAATAAAAGCGACAAATGGCTTTGATAATGGGATTTCTGCTTGTCATGATTACGCCAAAAATCACACCTAAAATACAGGCGAAGAAGACAGAAACGAATGCAATTTCAGCCGTTACCCATAAACCGTTGAGCAAGCGTTCAATGTTGCTGCCTTGGAATAATAACTCAAGCCCCATATTTTGCTCTCCGAGTACGGCGTTCTAAGTAACTGATGAAAAGAGACATCGGTAATAGAATGATCAAATAAAACACCACTAATAAAAATAAGGCTTCATTGGTTTTGTAATCGAGCCCGATGACTTCTTTTGCGACAAACATGAGTTCAGCAACAGCAACGGCACTGATCACTGAGGTTTCTTTCATTAAGAATAAGCAATTTGCGCCAATTGCAGGTGTCGCAATCGCAAAGGCTTGTGGGAAAATGACATAGCGAAAAGCTTGATAAGGAGTTAGGCCGATACTTAAGGCTGATTCAATTTGTCCTTTTGATACCGCTTCCAAACCACCACGAAAGGCTTCTGCCATATAGCTTCCACCTAAAAATGCCAGGCCGATAATGCCGCAAGTAAAACCATCTAATTTCAGGCCAATTTTAGACAGCCCAAAATAGAGAAAAAATACTTGAATTAATAAAGGCGTATTACGAGAAAGCTCAATATAGCCTTTTACTAGCCAAGTTAATGATTTGACTTTGTAGGTGGTAATCACCGCACAAATCACACCAATCACCAGCGACAATAAAATGCCCCAAAAGGCGAGATGAAGCGTCATCAGCGTGGCATGAATAAAACGTGGTGTGACACTTAAAATATAATCCCAATTCATTTTTCATGATTTAATCGTTTGCGTGGCGATATAGTAAAAAATTTTTAATCGGTGAGAAAAGAATGGAAATTTATTACTTATAAAGAAAT
>CAJPKS010000063.1:0-8558 GCA_905371285.1 Haemophilus sp. HMSC068C11
GAGTAGGACATAATCTGCATCTCAAATTAGATGTCCAGATTTTGGGGGGAGATCACTTTTACCTTCTTAAATTTAAAAATTAAAACAAATTATTGATTTACCATTGACTTTTTGACCTATAGCCCTTACTTTACGGATTGATGTTTCATCAACTTTATTCTTTATAAAATAAGGAGCTTTTATGCAATCTCGCATTGTTGTTAATTCACAGGAAGAATCACTACTTAGCACACATAAAGTGCTACGTAATACCTATTTCTTATTGGGATTAACGATGGCATTTTCGGCAGTTGTTGCTTATATTTCTATGAGCTTAAACTTGCCTTATCCAAATCTTATCGTGTTACTTGTAGGTTTTTACGGTTTACTTTTTGTGACAAACCGTTTAGCAAATAGTGCGTGGGGGATCTTAGCTGCATTCGCGTTCACTGGGTTTATGGGTTATACCATCGGGCCAATTTTAAACATGTATGTGGCGAGAGGAATGGAAGATTTAATTATGCTTGCATTCGCAGGTACAGCCGTCGTCTTCTTTGCTTGTTCAGCTTACGTGCTAACAACGAAGAAAGATATGTCTTTCCTTTCTACTGCAATTTTCTCATTATTTATCGTGTTATTGTTAGGGATTGTGGCAAGCTTCTTCTTCCAAATTCCAGCACTAGCGGTAGGGATCAGTGCATTGTTTGTGGTGTTCTCAACAATGACAATCCTCTATGAAACCAGCAATATTATCCACGGTGGCGAAACAAACTATATTCGTGCAACTGTGAGTATTTATGTGTCAATTTACAACTTGTTCATTAGCTTATTAAGATTACTTTCTATCTTCTCAAGCGATGACTAGTCAGTATTAAATTTAAAGACGCTCCTTATTAGGGGCGTTTTTTTGTTTTGAACTAATTTTCTTAAGATAAGTCTTAGCACACAGGTTCGCTTGTCGAATCTATTAATAACAAAACAGGAGTTTTTATGAAATCTTTAAAATCACTTTTAACATTAACATCACTTGCATTAGCCGTATCTGGTTCTGCATTGGCAACGAATACATCTGTATTACCAACAAAAGAATCAGTCGTAACTAATTCAACATCAATGGTTGAAAGCACAAAAGGTGACGTGAAAAATGCGGCAAATGATAAGCTTAAATCAATGACTGATAGTGCGAGTTCAACGAAATCAAGTGCATTAGATAAAGTTAATGCAGCTAAAGAAAAAGCAACATCCGCGAAAGATGCAGTGAAAGATAAAGCGACTTCTGCAAAAGATGCGGTAAAAGAGAAAGCATCTGCTTTAAAAGAAAAAGCGACTGAGAATAATCAACCGTCTATGAAAGACAAAGCCACTGAAAAATTAAATTCAGTGAAAGAGAGTGCGAAAGAAAAAGCATCTGACGCAAAAACAAAAGCAGCAGATAAAGTAAAAGAAGTGAAAGAAAAAGCGACTTCTACAAAGGAGTCAGCAAAAGACAAAGTGCCCTCTTCAGCAAAAGTAAACATCAATAAAGCTGATGCAGAAACATTACAAAAACTTTCTGGCATCGGTGAGAAAAAAGCACAAGCGATTATTGATTACCGTAACAAAGTGGGCAAAATCAAAAGTGCTGCCGAGCTTTCAAATATTGATGGTATCGGTGAAGCTACAATTGAAAAAATCACCCCATTCTTAAGTTTCTAAGAAATTCAGATAAAACGGACCGCACTTTATGTGCGGTTTTTTATTGAAGTAGATCACAAAATTGTAACAAAGTGTGATTTGAGGATTATTTCTTTTTTTATCCTATGTATAATGGGCGGACAACATCATGTAATACAAGGGGTAGATATGCAGCATAACAATGCCTTTGATGAATGGTTGGCTTCAACCGCTTTGGGTGGTTCTAATCAATCGTATATTGAGGAGTTATACGAACGTTACTTAGAAGATCCTTCTTCAATCGATGAAAGCTGGCGTGCCACATTTGATGCATTGCCGAAAACAACCGCAGTAGAGCAACCACATTCACCAGTCCGTGATTATTTCCGTCGTTTAGCGAGAGAAAATACAACAGAAGCCGTGACGGTCATCGATCCAGAAGCCAGTGCGAAATTAGTCAAAGTCCTCCAATTTATCAATGCTTATCGCTTCCGCGGTCATTTAGAAGCGAAACTTGACCCAATCAATTATTATCGTTGGAAAGTCTCCACCGTACCTGAATTGGATTACCGTTATCACGGTTTTACCGAACAGGATCTCAATGAAACCTTCAATATTAATCACTATGTCTATCATCGCGATAACATCAAATTAGGTGATTTAGCTGAAATGCTGAAAGAGACCTATTGTGGCTCAATTGGTCTTGAGTTTATGCATGTTCAGGATATGGAGCAAAAAAGTTGGCTACAAAGCAAATTAGAAAGCCAACTAAATAAACCGCTCTTTACTAAAGAAGAAAAAATTAATTTATTAAGCGAATTGACCGCTGCAGATGGCTTAGAACGTTATCTTGGTGCGAAATTCCCAGGTGCAAAACGTTTCTCTTTAGAGGGAAGTGATGCCTTTATTCCATTGATGAAAGAAATTATTCGTCATGCGAGCAAACAAGGCGTACAAGATGTGATGTTTGGTATGGCACACCGTGGTCGTTTAAATATGTTAGTAAACGTGCTCGGTAAGAAACCAGAAGATCTTTTCGATGAGTTTGCGGGTAAACATTCAGGCGAGCGTACAGGTGACGTGAAATACCACCAAGGTTTCTCTTCTGACTTTGCTGTAGATGATCGTCGCGTGCATTTAACCCTTGCATTTAACCCATCCCATTTAGAAATTGTTAGCCCAGTAGTGATTGGTGCGGTACGTTCTCGTCAAACGAAAAAGAACGATACAGAACGTAATCAAGTATTAGCGGTTACTGTTCATGGGGATTCAGCAGTAGCGGGACAAGGTGTGGTACAAGAAACCTTGAATATGTCCAATGCACGTGGTTATACCGTTGGTGGCACAATCCGTATTGTGATCAATAACCAAATTGGTTTTACCACCTCTAACCCAAATGATACCCGTTCAACAGAATACTGTACTGATATCGCGAAAATGATTCAGGCACCGATTATTCATGTGAATGGTGATGATCCTGAAGCAGTAGCTTTTGCGGCGAGAATGGCGGTGGAATATCGTAATTTATTCAAACGCGATATTTTCATTGATCTCATTTCTTATCGTCGTCATGGTCATAATGAAGCAGATGAACCATTAGCCACTCAACCAATGATGTATAGCATCATTAAAAAACATCCAACGCCACGTAAAGTCTATGCAGATCGTTTAATTGCTGAAGGGGTGATTACCGAAGAAGAAGCCATCGAGATGATGAATCTTTATCGTGATGCCTTAGATAACGGTGATCGCGTAGTGAAAGAATGGCGAGAAATGGATATCGCCCAAATGGACTGGTTGCAATATCTCAACTATGACTGGACATCCCCTTACGAAAGTAAATTTCCACAAGAACGTTTCCAAACTTTAGCGGAGCGTGTCAGTGAATACCCAGAAACCTTACGTGCACATCCTCGTGTCGAAAAAATCTATGCTGATCGCCGTGAAATGGCAAAAGGCGAGAAATTGTTCGATTGGGGGATGGCAGAGACTATGGCATACGCAACCTTATTAGATGAAGGCGCTAATGTTCGTTTATCGGGTGAAGATGCGGGACGCGGTACGTTCTTTCATCGCCATGCGGTTGTGCACAATCAAAATGACGGCACAGGCTATGTGCCATTAACGCATTTACACGCCAACCAAGGTCGTTTTGAGGTGTGGGATTCAGTATTATCTGAAGAAGCCGTACTGGCTTTTGAATATGGTTATGCGACGACAGATCCAAAAACATTAACCATTTGGGAAGCGCAATTTGGTGACTTCGCAAACGGCGCACAAATCGTGATTGACCAATTTATTAGTTCTGGCGAACAAAAATGGGGAAGAATGTGTGGCTTGGTGATGTTATTACCACATGGTTATGAAGGCCAAGGTCCAGAGCACTCATCCGCTCGTTTAGAACGTTATTTACAACTTTGTGCAGAACAGAATATGCAAGTGTGTATTCCATCTACACCAGCACAGGTTTACCACATGTTACGTCGTCAAGCGATCCGTAAAATGCGTCGTCCATTAATTGGTATTTCACCAAAATCTTTATTACGTCATCCACTTGCCGTGTCAAGTTTAGATGAATTAGTAAATGGCACATTCCAAACAGTCATTGGTGAAATTGATAACATCGATCCGAAACAAGTTAAACGAGTCGTCCTATGTTCAGGTAAAGTGTATTACGATCTCTTGGAACAACGTCGTGAGAATAACCAAACCGATGTGGCGATTATTCGTATTGAGCAGCTTTATCCATATCCACATGAAGATGTGAAGAAAGCGTTAGAGCCTTATGCTCATGTAACGGATTATGTATGGTGTCAAGAAGAGCCATTAAACCAAGGCGCTTGGTATTGTAGTAAGCATAACTTTGACAGCTCGCTTCCAGAGCATGTGAAGTTAAAATATGCAGGTCGTCCTGCCTCTGCTTCACCAGCGGTAGGTTATATGTCTTTACACACCAAACAGCAAAAACAATTGGTAGAAGATGCACTGACATTGTAAAAGTGCGGTCAAAATTTGAGTAATTTTTAAAGAAAGAATAATTTAAAGGAAAATAAAATGACAATCGAAATTCTTGTTCCAGATTTACCGGAGTCCGTTGCGGATGCAACTGTTGCAACATGGCATAAAAAAGTCGGTGAGACAGTAAAACGTGACGAAGTCTTAGTGGAAATCGAAACAGATAAAGTGGTCCTTGAAGTGCCTGCTTTAAGTGATGGCGTAGTGGTTGAAATTCTTCAAGAAGAAGGTGCAACCGTAGTAAGTAAACAGCTTTTAGGTAAACTTTCTACTCAACAGGCTGGTGATATTTCATCAGAGACAGTGAAAGGAAATGAGCCAACACCAGCAGATCGTCAAAAAGCAGCGATTGAAAATAGTCACAATAATTCAGCGGATCAAGGTCCAGCTATTCGTCGTTTATTAGCTGAACACGATTTAGATGCAGAGAAAATTCAAGGTTCTGGTGTGGGTGGTCGTATTACCCGTGAAGATATTGCGCGTGAAGTGGCAAAACGTGATGCACAAAAAGCGAAACAAGATGTGGCGACAGAGCAGAATACCATTAGTACTGTGGCATATAGCTCTCGTTCAGAAAAACGCGTACCGATGACTCGTTTACGTAAACGTATTGCGGAACGTTTATTAGAAGCAAAAAATACCACCGCAATGCTCACTACATTCAATGAAGTGGATATGCAGCCGATTATGAAATTACGTAAAACATACGGCGAGAAATTTGAGAAACAGCATGGTGTACGTTTAGGCTTTATGTCTTTCTACATTAAAGCTGTGGTTGAAGCGTTAAAACGTTACCCTGAAGTGAATGCTTCAATTGACGGTGATGACATTGTGTATCACAACTATTTTGATATTAGCATTGCCGTTTCAACCCCGCGTGGTTTAGTGACACCAGTATTACGCAATTGTGACAAACTCAGCATGGCAGATATTGAGAAACAAATTAAATCACTCGCAGAAAAAGGCCGTGATGGTAAATTAACGGTTGAAGATTTAACAGGCGGTAACTTCACCATTACTAATGGTGGCGTATTTGGTTCTTTAATGTCTACACCAATTATCAATCCACCGCAAAGTGCAATTTTAGGCATGCATGCCATCAAAGAACGTCCGGTTGCGGTAGATGGTCAAGTGGTGATTCGTCCTATGATGTATTTAGCTCTATCTTATGACCACCGTTTAATTGATGGTCGTGAATCCGTCGGCTTCTTAGTAGCGATTAGAGACTTATTAGAAGATCCAACTCGTTTATTATTAGAAATTTAAGCATAGAGGCTTTTTCTCTTTTCAGGGAAAAAGCCTTTTTTATATCGAAGTAATTAAAAGGGCGGGAACAATGCCCGCCTTTCTATCGTTAAAATCCAATCTTTATTTAGCTATTTTGCGTACTAAGATTGCTAAGATAAAGGTAATGATGATAACAGGGAAAGTCAGACCTAAATCGCTTTCCCAACCTTTTGTCATAAGAAAACGATAGAGCACGAAGCCGATAAACCAAACGCCGAGTCCAACACTATCAACTGATTTTCTCACATCATGCTGTTTAAGCACAAAGAAATCAGCGATAAGCACGGCGATCATTGGCGCGAATACAGAGCCAATAAAGAACAAGAAATGTTCGTATTCTGTTACAGGTAAGGTTGAGGCTAATATGATGCCCACAATCACGGTAAGAACTGAGATTGGCGTAACTTTTAATTGAGGGAAAATATTATTTAAACTCATACCGGTAGAATAGGCGGGAAGTGCAGTGTTAATCATGGTAGAGGCGATGACAATTAATACGCCAATAACACTGACACCAGCAAGCGAAAGAATTTGTGAGATTTCAGATTTACCGGTTACTAATGCTGCACCTAAGCCAAGAGCATACATCCAGCAGCTAGTCGCGGTATAAGTCAGCGTTGAAAGTGCGGTCGTTTTAAATGGTGTTTCGCTATTCTTCGTATGGTCAGATACTACCGGTAACCAAGAAAGCGGCATGACGGCAGCAATTTCAACAGCTGTACCAAATTTAATATTTTGTGCTACATCCATGGCAATGAATGGTTTATTGGCTACTTGAATACTAAGCCACAACATCAGTAAAAACATGGTGACAAGTGAAATGCTTTTAAAAATACCTAATTTAGTAAAGCCGAGTAGTAGCCAAAGTATGATGAGTATGCCTAAACCAAGTGTAAGAAATGGGAAGAGTGAAGCATCAGGTGTTTGATTTAAGATGGAAATGACGTCAGCGCCCATATAAATCATGACTGCAGTCCATCCCATTAATTGCATGGCATTAAGTAAAGAGAAAAGCGCAGAGCCTTTTTCACCAAATGAAATTTGTACCGTTTGCATAGCACTTTTTTGAGTTTTTGCGCCGATGTAACCTGCACAGAAAAACATCGAGCCGCCAATAAAGTGTCCAACAACGATGGCGATTAAACCTTGTTTCCATCCTAGTGGTGCAAACCAAGTACCCGTGAGAATTTCTGCCATTGAAATAGCAGCGGTAAACCAAATGAGTGCAATCGCAAGATTGCTTGATTTTTTCGTTTGCATGTTGTTATCCTTAACATGAGTTGTGGTTATTCTGTCCCAGTATATAACTCAATATAGAAAGGGCAAGCCCAGAATTTAAAATAAAACAAAGTGCGGTCAAATTTTTGTTTGTTTCGCTAAACAACATCAAAAATAGGAAGGAAATATGAATTTACATGAGTACCAAGCTAAGCAGCTTTTTAAGCAATATGCTCTGCCTGTGAGTGAAGGTGTCGTGTGCCAAACGGTAGATGAAGCTGAAATGGCACTCTTTCAGCTGAATGGTGATGTTTGGATAGCGAAATGTCAAGTTCACGCAGGTGGACGTGGAAAGGCTGGTGGTGTGAAACTCGTGCATAATGCAGAAGAAGCGCGTGCTTTTGCAGATAAATGGCTTGGCCAACATTTAGTCACCTTCCAAACTGATAAAAAAGGCCAACCCGTTAATAGCATTTATATTGAAGAAACCTGCCAGATTGAGAAAGAACTTTACCTTGGTGCAGTGATTGATCGTGCTTCGCAGAAAGTGGTTTTTATGGCTTCTTCAGCAGGGGGGATGAGCATTGAGGATGTGGCAAGAGAAACGCCTGAATTAATTCATAAAGTGACAATAGATCCTCTCGTGGGTGGAATGCCATATCAAGGTCGTGAATTAGCCTTTAAGCTCGGTTTAAGTGGCGAACAAAATAAACAATTTGCCGAGATTTTTGTAAAACTCGCTAAACTTTTTATCGAAAAAGATTTTTCTCTAGTTGAAGTGAATCCGCTTGTGGTGACAAAAGAAGGCAATTTAATTTGCGTAGATGCGAAAGTGGGCATTGATGATAACTCACTTTATCGACATCCTGATTTATTAGCTTTACGCGATTTAAGTCAAAGTGATGCACGTGAAGCCGAAGCAGAAAAATATCAGCTCAACTATGTTGCCTTGGATGGTGATATTGGCTGTATGGTCAATGGCGCAGGACTTGCTATGGGAACAATGGATATTGTGAAATTATATGGCGGTAACCCTGCAAACTTCCTTGATGTTGGTGGCGGTGCAACGAAAGAGCGCGTGGCTGAAGCCTTTAAGATTATTCTTACCGATAAAAATGTGAAATCTGTCTTAGTAAATATTTTTGGTGGAATTGTACGCTGTGATCTTATTGCTGAAGGTGTCGTAGCGGCGATTCAAGAAGTCGGTGTAAAAGTGCCTGTTGTGGTTCGATTAGAAGGAACCAATGCCCCACAAGGTAGAGCAATTTTAGCCGAAAGTGGTGTAAATTTAATTGCAGCACATAGTTTACAAGAAGCAGCACAAGCGGCAGTGAAAGCGGCAAAAGGAGAATAATCATGGCGATTTTAATTAATAAAGAGACAAAAGTAATTTGCCAAGGTTTCAC
>CAJPKS010000064.1:0-8522 GCA_905371285.1 Haemophilus sp. HMSC068C11
GTGTAGTTGTAATTGGTATTTGTATCATTATTATTGATACCTTCGCCAAGTTGCTCATGTTTGTGTTAGATCCATTGAATAAGAAGGGCTGGTATGCAAGATAGAGAACCTGATGAATTTCGCGAAAGCACCTCCTTCTTTCAGATTTGGTTGCTTTTCCGTCAGAATCGCGTGGCATTATTCTGTTTCTATTTATTTTGTCTTCTGATTTTGACCGCACTTTTTCCTAAACTCATTATGCCTTATAGCGAAAGCATGGAGTTTGTCGGAGAAGAACTCATGCCGCCATCTTGGGTAGAAAAAGGTCGTATTGCTTTTTTCTTTGGTACGGATGATCTTGGTCGTGATGTACTCAGTCGATTAATTATGGGGACACAATATACTCTCGGTTCCTCTCTTTTAGTGGTCATTGCTGTGGCAATTATTGGCGGCGCATTAGGTATTCTTGCCGGTATGTCAGAAGGGATTAAATCCCGTTTCTTAGGTCATATTTTTGATGCGTTTTTATCTATCCCCATTTTGCTGATTGCTATTATTATTTCCACGTTAATGGAACCAAGCTTAATAAATGCCATGTTTGCCACTCTGTTGGCTATTTTGCCTTATTTTGTACATGCGATTTATCAAGCTATTCAGCAAGAACTAAAGAAAGACTACGTACTCTTACTGAAATTAGATGGTATTTCAAACTGGGAATTATTAAAAACGACAATCTTGCCGAATATTAGTGTCGTCTATACGCAAGAAATTTCTCGTGCATTTGTGGTCGCTATTTTAGATATTACGGCACTCAGCTTTATTTCTCTTGGTGCACAACGTCCAATGCCAGAATGGGGCGCAATGATTAAAGATTCGTTAGAGCTGATTTATCTTGCGCCTTGGACAGTGTTATTACCTGGTTTTGCTATTATTTTTACCATTTTATTAAGCATTATTTTTACTAACGGATTGTGTAAAGCAATCAATAAATATTACGAGTAACCCATGGCGCTGTTAGATATTCGCAATCTTAATATTGAAATTCAAACACCAAACGGTCGCATGAAAATTGTGGACGGCGTCAATCTTTCGCTTAATGAAGGGGAAATTCTAGGGCTCGTCGGTGAATCAGGTTCAGGTAAAAGTTTAATCGCTAAAGTAATCAGTAATTCCATTAAAGATAACTGGATTGTCACCGCTGACCGTTTTCGTTTTAATGATGTTGAATTGCTTAAACTGACACCGAATCAACGTCGAAAAATCGTTGGAAAAGAAATTTCAATGATATTCCAAAACCCATTAAGCTGTCTTGATCCAAGTCGAAAAATTGGTAAACAGCTTATTCAAAGTATTCCAAACTGGACCTTTAAAGGCCGTTGGTGGCAGTGGTTTGGTTGGAAAAAACGTCGTGCGATTGAATTACTGCACCGTGTAGGAATTAAAGACCACCAAGATATTATGGCGAGTTATCCTAATGAGCTCACTGAAGGTGAAGGCCAAAAAGTGATGATTGCCGTAGCAGTGGCGAATCAACCTCGATTATTAATTGCGGATGAACCCACTAATTCTTTGGAGTCCATTACGGCATTGCAAATTTTCCGTTTGCTTTCAAGTATGAACCAAAACCAAGGTACAACAATTTTATTAGCCAGTAACGATCTTAAAAGTATCAGTGAATGGTGTGATAGCATTTCCGTTCTTTATTGTGGGCAAAATACAGAGTCTGGGCCGACCGACCAAATATTAGAAATGCCTCATCATCCTTATACACAAGCATTGCTTTACTCTGTTCCCGATTTTAGTCGCCCTTTAGGTTTTAAAAGCAAATTAGGGACATTAGAAGGCACTGTGCCGATTTTAGAACAAATGCCGATTGGCTGTCGTTTAGGACCTCGCTGCCCTTTTGCTCAGCGTGAATGTATTCAAAAGCCAAGCCGATATCGCATTAAACAGCATGAGTTTTCCTGCCATCATCCGATTAATCTTCGAGAACGGCAGTTTAAAGATAAAATTGCAACTTCACCGCTTACGCTCAATACCGAATCAAAAGGAAACGAATAATGCCATTATTACAAGTGGAAAATCTCAGTAAAACCTTTGATGAACCCGCAAAACTTTTTGGTTTCGAGCAGTTTTATGCGGTAAAAGACGTCAGCTTTACGCTTAACCGTAAAGAAACGCTTGCGATTATCGGTAAAAATGGTTCGGGTAAATCGACCTTAGTAAAAATGATCGCAGGGATAACTCCCCCTGCTTCAGGAAAAATCTTATTTAATGATTTACCATTACAATTCGAAGATTTTCACTATCGCGCACAGCATATTCGAATGGTTTTCCAAGATGCGAATTCAGCGTTTAACCCGCGTTTAAATATTGGACAAGCCTTAGATGCACCACTACGATTAATTACCGATTGGGATGAAGAGACTCGCAATGAAAAGATCTTTGAAACGCTCTCATTGGTAGGGCTTTATCCTGATTATACGAATCTGAAAATTAAACATCTTTCAGTCAGCCAAAAACAACGGATCGCCTTAGCTCGTGCGCTGATTCTTCAACCTGAGATCATTATTATTGATGATGCATTGAGTACATTAGATGCCTCTGTGCGTATTCAATTGCTTAATCTGATTTTAGATTTACAAGAACATTTAGGCATTTCCTATATTTATGTTGGACAAAATTTAGGCATTATCAAACATATAGCAGATCAAGTTTTAGTAATGGATGAAGGTGAGATTATCGAGTCTGGCCCCCCGAGAGAGATCTTTACCAATCCTCAAAATAATATTACTCGCCTACTTGTAGAAAGTTATTTTGGTCAATTGCTTGATGAAAATGCTTGGCAAACAACGACTTCCTAATTCTCTGTCAAACAAGTTAGGCATAGACATCTCAAAAAAACGTCTTTAAAATTGACCGCTCTTTTCATTCTTTTTAACAAAATAGGAAAGCAACTATGCAAGCGTTATTAAAACTCACTAACTTTGTGAGCAAAACTTTCGCATTATGGGCGATTGTTTTTGCTCTTCTCGCCTTTCTCTTCCCTGAGCAATTCAAAATTTTTGCACCCTACATTCCTTACCTTTTAGGTTTGGTGATGTTTGGCATGGGGATTACCTTAACTTTCGCTGATTTCAGTGAAGTGGCTAAACATCCTAAATCAGTATTCATTGGTGTAGCGGGTCAATTTATCATTATGCCGGCTATTGCCTTTGGATTAGCAAAAGCCTTTGATTTGCCAGCTGATTTAGCGGTTGGTGTCATTCTTGTGGGTTCTTGCCCTGGTGGTACTTCATCAAACGTAATGACTTATTTAGCGAAAGGTAACACTGCGCTTTCTGTTGCTTGTACCACAATCTCAACCTTGCTTTCTCCAGTATTAACCCCTGCTATTTTCTATGTATTAGCAAGTCAATGGTTAGATATTGATGCTGGTGCAATGTTTATGTCTGTATTAAAAATGGTATTGTTCCCAATTTTCTTAGGGTTAGTCGTTCGTGCGCTCTTCAAAAAACAGGTGGAGCAAGCAAGCCAAACTATGCCATTAGTGTCTGTTATTTCTATCGTCTTAATCTTGGCAGCCGTTGTAGCAGTAAGTAAAGATAAGATCGTAGAATCTGGCCTATTAATTTTCAGTGTAGTGGTTTTACATAACTGCTTAGGCTATTTAATTGGTTACTTTGCAGCGAAATTATTTAAACTTAATACTGCAGATAGCAAAGCGGTGGCAATTGAAGTGGGTATGCAAAACTCAGGTTTAGGTGCTGCACTGGCAGCTGCTCATTTCAACCCAATTGCCGCGGTACCAAGTGCTTTATTTAGTTTCTGGCACAATGTATCGGGTCCAATTTTGGCGAATATTTTCTCTAATATCAAAAATGAAAAATAAGCTATTTGGGTAAAAAAATAAGGGCGGAAATTACATTCCGCCCTTTTTATATTTTACTGTTTTACTTAACCGAACCACAATTTAAACAATACAAATACTGCCCTTTTGGATCATTAAATTTGGTTAACACATTCAGCTGTTTTTTCACTTGATGCACTTCCTGTGGCAGTCCCAACCAATTTGTCAGTAACGCTTGACCTTTTTGTTTAAGCTTGCGATCTAATTTAGCAAAGAAACTATTATCTTCATCCACCAACCATTGCACACTAAAATTATCCATGTATTTATCAGGATGTTGATTGACTAGTGCGACCACTTTATCAATGGCTACATCAATATCGCCTAATTCATCCACTAAGCCATTTTTCTGTGCATCTTGCCCTAACCAAACTTGGCCCTGAGCAATTTTATCCACTTTATCTTTTGATAATTGACGACCACGGCTTACCACATCTAAGAAGCGCTCATAACCATTTTCGATGCTAAGTTGATAAATATCCTGTGTATTTTTACCCAATGGACTTAAAGCTGACGTTTCCGCGAGATCCGTTGTCGCTACGCCATCAGTACTCATTCCCATTTTTTTGATTGTATTTTCAAAGGTTGGGAATAATGCAAAAATCCCGATTGAACCCGTAATCGTATTTTTATCCGCCACGATATAGTCAGCAGTTGAAGAAATCCAATAACCACCAGAAGCTGCCATGCCCCCCATTGATACTACAACAGGTTTGCCTGCTTTTTGAAGATTTTCGGTTTCCTGGCGAATAATTTCAGAGGCAAATGCACTGCCACCCGGTGAGTTAACACGGAGAACAACAGCCTTCACTTTCTCATTATCGTAGGCCTGTCTTAATAACTTCGCAATGGTATCGCCACCTGCAGATTCTTCATCACTTTCACCATCAATAATTGTCCCTTCGACATTCACTACCGCAACGATATTTTTTTCACTTGGATCGACAGAGAAACGATCGCCTAAATCAGATAAATAATCTTCAAAATCCACTAATTTGGCTTTGCCTTCTTCACCTTGACCGAAAAGTGCGGTCAATTTTTTATCTAAATCCAATCTCGTCGCAAACTGTGTCACTAACTGACGTTTTTTTACATAAGCCGTTTCATCACCTTTTAACGCTTTTAAATCACTAATATATTTTTGTGCATTAGGTAATACGTCATTGGCGGTAATATGGCGATTAACCATTAGTGTTTGCATATAGTTTTGCCACATGCCTCCAAGCCATTTTTGCATATTCGCTTTTGCTTCTGGCGACATATCATCACGCAAGAAAGGCTCTACCGCGGACTTATATGTCCCCACTCGGAAAATATGTGGTGTAATTTCAAGTTTTTCGAGCATGGATTTAAAGTAAAGATTTTCCTGACGCAAACCTTGAATGCTTACTTGTCCAATCGGATTGAGATAAATTTCATCCGCAAAACTCGCAAGGAAATATTGTGCTTGTGTGTAATTGTCAGCATAAGCAATAACGGGCTTTTCTGACTCTTTGAAACTTTGAATGGCTTTTCCTACGTACTCTAATGATGGAAGATCCCCCCCTTCAAAGTCATTTAAATTCAACACTAAACCACGAATTCGTTCATCGTCTTTCGCAGATAAAATACTTTGCACCACATCAAAGGTTGAATATTTGTAAGAAACTTTTTCATTATTTAAACGTTGGAATTCCTCTTGCCAACTCAGCATATCTTCCGTGTTATCAGCAAGATAGCCTGTTAAATTTAAATATAATGCACCTTGATCGCCTGATAAGACTTGGCTTTTCTTGCCATCACTAAAAAGGCTAATAAGGACAATCAACGCTAAAACAAATAGTAAGAACACAAAATTCATCACAAGATTTCGGATAAAATTGAGTGTTTTACAACAAAATTTCAATACGTTTAATATGGCATTCATGTGAAATTAAACCTTTAAAAACAGAAATAAAAATTGTGCGTAGCCTATCATAAAGTCCTGTGAAAAACTATGCTATAATCAACTGCACTTAAAACTAAAAAAGGAAAAACACTATGGATGCATTAACCCTTTTAACACAACGTAAATCGAATAAAAAATTAACAGCACCAGCCCCCAGCCAAGTGCAATTAGAACAAATGTTTCAAGCGGCTTTACATGCCCCTGATCATGGTAAACTTGAACCTTATCATTTCGTAGTTATCCAAGGCACCGGTTTAAGTAAATTGGAAAGCTTGCTCAAAGCAGCAGTGACTGAATTTGATTTAGGTGAAGAAAGATTAAAAAAAGCAGAGAATTTTGCACGCCGTGCGCCAATGATCATTGCGGTGATTGCTAAAATTAATCATGAAGTGAAAAAAGTACCGGGTTGGGAACAAATGCTTACTGCGGGTGCGGCAACTTATGCGATTCAACTTGCAGGCAATGCACTGGGTTTTGAAAGTTTTTGGGCAACAGGTCCTTTCGTTGAGGGGCGTGAATTACGTGAAGCATTTGGTTGTGGTAAAAATGATAAGATTGTTGCCTTATTACAAATTGGTACAGCAGCTGAAAAATTAGAAAGAGATTGTAAACCCAAAGATTTATCACGTTTCGTGAGCCATCTATAAAGAAAAAATCAAAAAAGGCGGAAATTTCCGCCTTTTCTATTGTTCTTATTCAACCTCGCCTTCTAATCCACTTCTAATTTTATTTTCAAACGCCGTATAATCCACTAAAAAAGCATCGTGACCATAATCCGATGGGAATTCATAAAATTTTAAATCCACGCCCGCTTGCTCTAAAAGCTGTTTACTTTTATGCAAATCAATGGATTTAAATAGTTGATCTGTTGTCACTGAAACTAATGTATAGCAGGCTTTAATTCGAGATAAGGCTTCTTTGACATCCGTATACCCTACGCTAGGATCATACAGATCGAGAGCACGCAATAAATGCAAATAGGTGTTAGCATCAAAACGCTCTAAGAATTTTTTACCTTGATAACTCAAATAGGATTCCACTTGAAAGTGATCGCCCCAAAATTGTCCTTCAGATTTAGTCGCTCGTCCAAATGCCTTGGCTAACTGTACATCAGTCCGATAAGTTAACATTCCCAACATGCGAGCAATAGAAAGACCTTGATTAGGTGGTGTCCCTTCATAATAATCACCATTATTAAAATTCGGATCATTAATGACAGCCTGACGCATCACATGATTAAACCCAATGGCTTCCGCACTAAAGAAGATGGAAGAACAGAGATTAACAATGTTGTCCATAAAATCGGGATAATCAATTGCCCATTGTGTAGCTTGCATACCGCCAAAAGAGCCGCCTACTATCGCTTTTAAATGTGTTATACCGAGATAGTCAAGTAACGCTTTTTGTACTTTGATAATATCTTGAACAATAATATTGGGGAACTGGCTACCATAAGGTTTTCCCGTAGTGGGATTAATTGAGCTTGGTCCCGTTGTCCCTTTGCACCCGCCTAATACATTTGAACAAATAAAAAAGTATTTAGATGTATCAAATGCGAGCCCATTCCCCATAAAATTTTGCCACCAACCATCTTTATTCGATTCATCAAAATAAGGTTCTGCATCTCCCGTTAAAGCATGACAAATCAATACAGCATTGCTTTTATCTGCATTTAAAGTCCCGTAAGTTTGATACGCGACATTGATAGGCGAAAGCTGCCCACCCAATGTTAATTGGAGGGGATTGTCTTGAAAAAGCACGACATTTTGCACAGCCATTAAAATGATAACCTTTTACGTTGATGATTTAACAATTATCAACAGCTCATGTTTTTTGTCAAGAAATTTTAGACGTTTAGACGTCTAAATATTTCCTTATCAATTTGGTAAACAAATTGCACTTGAAATTATTTTGATTTTTCAGTATGTTAGCTATATGCAACTATCCAAAATGCGGTTAAAAATGACCGCACTTTCATGGCTCTCCCGCCTTCCGCTGAAAAAACTCCTCGGCTACGCCTTGGGGTTAGGTTTACTCGTCTTGATTGGCTGCTTCACCATTGATCGTGCTATTAGTTTCTATGTACAAGATCGCGTTTATGAAGACATTGAAACGCTCCCGCATCGTCACTACGCACTAGTACTAGGTACATCCAAATATGTCGCTAAGGGAAAAACCAATAAATATTATGACTATCGCTTAGAAGCATCAAAATACTTAATCGATCAAAATAAAGTTGATTATCTACTACTAAGTGGCGATAACCGCACGCTTCAATACAACGAGCCGCGTACCATGTTTTTGGATCTACGTAAAATGGGCGTGTCTGAAAGCGTCATGTTTAAAGATTTTGCAGGCTTCCGCACCTTAGACTCTGTTGTGCGAGCAAATAAAGTTTTCCAAGTGCCCTCTTTTACTATTATCAGTCAAAAATTCCATTGTGAACGTGCTCTGCTTATTGCGAAACATTACGATATTGACGCAATTTGTTTCACCGCAAAACAGCCAGAAGTTTATTTTGGAACACGTGTCCGCGAAATGTTTGCTCGCGTGAAAGCCGTATTAGACTTAATTATCGGGGTAAAACCTTATTTTCTTGGCACGCCAGAGCCACTGCCAATGCCTGCTGAATAGTTAATGATTCTTTAATTTTTCCCCTGTTTAATCAAAATAGATCTAAATAAAAAGATTTTTATACGATTTTTT
>CAJPKS010000065.1:0-8423 GCA_905371285.1 Haemophilus sp. HMSC068C11
TTTTAAATTAAATTAGATGGTTGTAATGCTATGCTAAATTTTAAAAAATGGGAATAGGAAAGTGCGGTTAATTTTTAAAAAGTTTTTGTAACAAAGGAGCAAATTATGGCAAAACGATTTGTCGTATATGGGCGAGTACAAGGTGTCGGGTTTCGTTATTTTACGTGGAAAGAAGCAGAGAAAATTGGTATTAAAGGCACGGTAAGAAATTGTACAGACGGAAGTGTCGAAATCATTGCGGAAGGCAATGATGACCAACTGCAATACTTTTATGATTGGTTAAAAGTCGGGCCAAGAACTGCAACTGTTGAACGGGTCTTAGTCGATTATATTGAAGATAAACGGTATTCTGACTTTTCGATTATTCATCGCTAAAACTGACCGCACTTTACAGTGTGAATTGATGCTCGTAGAATACGCCGCTTGTTTATAAATAGGGGAAATCATGCGTAATCAAACAAAACTTCATCTTCAACAATTACAACTTGCTATGCAAAAACTTGATTTATGGCAAGCGGTTCCACCTTCACAAGATGCTTTTTTAAGTGAAGAGCCTTTTGCTATTGATACCATGTCACCAGAAGAATGGTTGCAATGGATTTTTATTCCAAGAATGTTTGCCTTACTTGAAAGTGGCGCTGAGTTACCCTCAAAAATTGCGGTGTCGCCTTATTTAGAGGAAGCGTTTAAAGAAGCAGAAGAAGATTTTTTAGTTGAATTATTAACGCCGTTACGTGAATTAGAAGCCTTATTACAAAATCAATAAATGTTAGAGATCTTATATCAAGACGAATATCTTGTCGCCGTTAATAAGCCTGCAGGTATGTTGGTACATCGCAGCTGGCTTGATACTCATGAAACGCAATTTGTGATGCAAACCTTGCGCGATCAAATCGGGCAACATGTTTTTCCTATTCATCGATTAGATCGCCCCACCTCAGGTGTTTTGCTGTTTGCTTTAAATAGTGAAATCGCAAATTTAATGTGTCAGCAATTTGAACAGAAAACGGTGCAAAAATCTTATTTGGCGATTGTACGAGGGTATTTGCAAGGCAAAGGACAGATTGATTATCCCCTTAAAATCCAATTAGATAAGATTGCAGATAAGTTTGCACAAGAAGATAAAGCCCCTCAAGAGGCGGTAACAGATTATGAGGGCTTAAACATTGTGGAAATGCCTTATGCGGTAGGGCGTTATCAAACCACTAGATATTCCTTGGTGAAGCTCATTCCTCAAACAGGCAGAAAACATCAGTTACGACGTCACATGAAACATATCTTTCATCCTATTTTAGGGGATACACAATATGGTGATTTACATCAAAATCGTGCATTGACGGAACATTCAGGCTGTCAGCGTTTATTTTTACACGCAGATTCACTTATTTTTGAGCATCCTATTGATTCAAAAAAGATAGAAATTAAAGCTAATTTAGATGAGCAATGGATGAAAGTGATGGAATTATTTAATTGGTCTATTTAACGAGAAGAAATCATGTTAGATATTAATTTAACCCACGAACAGCAACAAAAAGCAGTAGAACAAATTCAGGAATTAATGGCACAAGGAATTAGCAGCGGTGAAGCCATTCAAATTGTGGCAAAAGCATTGCGTGAAATTCATCAAAAAGGTGAGAAAGAAGCTTCTGACAGTAAATAAATAAAAATTTTTGTGATCAATGTATCATTTTTAAAGTTTCGTTGTTGCATAAAAAAATAAAATGTTTGAATATATTTCCAATTGAGGTGATAAGGCATGAGTCTTATTGTTTTTAAGTATTAAGGGCGAAGCCTATAGAGGTCTACTATGGAAATTGGTGTAGTAAAATGGTTTAATAACGCAAAAGGATTTGGATTTATTTCTGCAGAAGGCGTGGATACAGACATCTTTGCACATTATTCAGCAATTGAAATGGATGGTTACCGTTCATTGAAAGCGGGACAACGCGTGCAATTTGAAGTGATTCACGGCGACAAAGGATCTCACGCCACAAAAATAATTCCGATTGCGGAATAAGCGAAACGCTAAAACGTTTCAAAATTTTCTCTATTTAGCATAATCAAAAGCCAAGGTTTAGGCCTTGGCTTTTTTCATCTTATTTATTGAGCAAGTTTTTCAAACCGGCTTTCATTGCCGTCATTTGGCTTTCATATAATGCTTTGCTTTCACGTTCATCAATCATATAAGTGATGGTTTCAGAAAGTGTCATTTTCATTTTTCTTGAATATTTAGACAAACGAAGCCAAACACCATATTCTAAATCAATAGACTTCTTCTTCGTTGATTGTTTTTCTGCATTAAAAAAGCGTTTACGTCTTGCACGAATAGCCTGATCAAGCTTAATAGGTAAATCAAGAGAAAGGTGATTTTTAATCCATTCCTCGATTTTTTCAGGATAATTCTGACATTCTATTAATTCTTGAACTTTGCTTTCTTCTAAGCTTTTTTCTTCATAACGGGTAATTTTTTCCCCTTCGCGATGTTTGCGAATGAGATAAATCCATTTCCAGTTTGCTTCTTGGTTTTCTAATTTTTGGTATTTCATCGTTTTATTATACTTTTTAGTGACGTTGTAACCTCATAAATATACGCTGTTTAAATAAATTTTTCCAGTAGATTTTTATAACGGATTTTCACTCAGGGTGAAGTGTGCGATAATACCGCTAATTTAATTAAAGCGAGATATGTCGTGACTTCAACATCTTCGGAACAAGCCTTAAATTGGCAAGCCTTACAACCAGAATTATCGATTACTGAACTTTCAGCTGAAAAGGCTGATTTTTGGTCATTACAAAAACACGCCACAAAAGCGATTTCGTTATTCTTAAAACAACCTCGTCGTTCTTTGTTGGTTTTAAAAGCCGATGACCAAGCAGAATATGCCGATTTATTAACTGAACTTATTCGTCAAGAACAACCAAAAGAGCGGTCTGTTTTTGGGGTGAATTATGTAGTTGAGCAGGGGGATTCTTTTTCTTTTCCTCGTATTTATACTGAGCCAGCTCAATCTCTCACAGATAATTTTGCCGCACAAGGTGATGTGTTGAAAGCATTGCATGCTGATCAATTTAGTCTTTTTGGTAGTGTGCGTGTTCATCCGAGTTCGCAAGATATTTTACTTACGCCAGGTTTAGTCCATCAAGCCAATGGTGGTGTTTTGATTTTAAGTGCAGCAACGATGCTAAGCCAGTTTGATTTATGGCAACGCTTAAAACATATTTTACAAACACAAACTTTTGATTGGTATTCAGCCCATCCATTTAAAACCTTGCCTTGTGATATTCCAAGTTATCCACTTAATTTAAAAGTAGTGATTTTAGGCAACCGCACTGAAATTGCGACCTTAGGTGAGTTAGAAGAAGATCTTTACAGCTTGGCTGATTACGCGGAAATTGAAAGCTATTATTCTGTTGCACAACCGAAAGCACAAGAAAATTGGGCTAATTATGTGTTGGCATTAGCCTCAAAATATGAGCTCGATTTAGATTTAACTGCATTGAATAAACTTTATCAGTTATTGGTACGTGAGAGTGAAGATCGCTTTTTAATTAGCATTTCCCCGTTAAAAATAACAGAAATGTTACTCAATGCTGCGACGTTGTCACAAAAACAAACCTTAAGTGCGGTTGATTTTGAGCAAGCTTTTAAACAAAAGAACGAACAGCACGGTTTTTTACGTGAACGTACTTATGCGGATATCCTGAACGAACAAATTTATGTAGAAACCAACGGTGAAATTGTTGGGCAAATTAATGGCTTGTCTGTGATTGAATATCCGGGCACACCGGTTTGTTTCGGAGAGCCTTCTCGTATCAGCTGTTTAGTGCAGTTTGGTGATGGTGAAGTTGTGGATGTGGAGCGTAAAAACGAATTAGCGGGTAACCTTCACGGAAAAGGCATGATGATTTCTGAAGCGTGCTTGGCCAGTATCTTAGAGTTGCCATCACAGTTACCATTTTCTGCGTCTTTAGTGTTTGAACAATCTTATGGTGAAATTGATGGTGACAGTGCGTCTCTAGCCATTTTCTCTGTATTGGTCAGCGCGTTATCTGATTTGCCGTTGCCACAAAATATTGCCATTACCGGTACCATTGACCAATTTGGTTTGGTGCATGCGGTAGGTGGAGTGAATGATAAAATTGAAGGCTTTTTCACCATTTGCCAACGTCGCGGTTTGACGGGTAAACAAGGTGTGATTATTCCTGCGACGACGATTCAACAACTAAGCTTATCTAATGAAGTGGTTGAAGCGGTGAAAAATGAGCAGTTCTTTATCTATCAAGTCGAGGATATTTATCAAACAGCCAAAATTCTATTTGGCCGCGATTTATTGGAAGAGAAAGAAGAATATGCGAAGGGCAAAGAGCCTATTGCACGTTTAATTCAAAATAGAATTGCTTTCCGTTCGGAAACGCCGAAAAAAAACTGGTTAGATTTCTTTAAATCTTAATTTCTTAAAGCGAACCTTGAGTTCGCTTTTCTTTTATCTTAATTTTACTGACTGATCCGACAAGTTGAGCTAACAAGTGTTCGCTGTTTACATTTCTTATAAATCCCCATAGAATCTGCACTTATTGTTTGTAACCAAGCAAAACTACATATACAAGGAAATGAAAAATGGAAAACACCTGTACACCAAACATTAAAAGCAGCTACACCTATGAAGATTTATTAGCTTCTGGTCGTGGTGAGTTATTTGGTAAAGAAGGCCCGCAACTTCCAGCACCAACGATGTTGATGATGGATCGCATTGTGAAAATGACCGAAGATGGCGGTGCGTTTGGTAAAGGGTATATTGAAGCGGAATTAGATATTCATCCAGATTTACCGTTTTTCGGTTGCCACTTTATTGGCGACCCAGTTATGCCAGGCTGCTTAGGTTTAGATGCGATGTGGCAATTAGTGGGTTTCTTCCTTGGCTGGGTAGGCGGTAAAGGTAAAGGCCGTGCATTAGGCGTAGGTGAAGTGAAATTTACTGGACAAATCTTACCAACCGCGAAAAAAGTGGTTTATCGCATTAATATGAAACGTGTGATTAATCGCAAATTAGTAATGGGAATGGCTGATGGTGAAGTAGAAGTGGATGGTCGTGTTATCTACACTGCAACCGATTTAAAAGTTGGCTTATTCCAAGATACATCAAGTTTCTAATTTAAATAAACACAACATCATAAAAAAAGATAGCCCGATTTACTCGGGCTTTTCTTTTTCTATTCTTCGTCAATAATATCGACAAATTCGGCATTCAGTAATTTAGCCAAATCTTGTGGGGCCAATTCGACGCTTAATCCGCGTTTACCACCTGAAACAAAAATCGTATCAAACTCAAGTGCGGTCGAATTTATTACTGTTTTTACACGTTTCTTTTGACCTAATGGGCTAATGCCACCGACTAAATATCCCGTGCTTTTTTGTGCCGCATCTTTATCGGCCATTTCAACCTTTTTCACACCAATTGATTTTGCGGCTTTCTTTAAACTCAACATATTTGCCGTGGAAAGCACAAAACACGCCAATTTTTTCTGATCACCATTTTCGGCGACTAAAAGTGTTTTAAAGGATTGGTGCGGATCAAGCCCAAGTTTTTCAGCAGCTTCATCGCCAAAATGCGTATTGTTAGGGTCATGATCGTAAGTATGGAGAGTAAAAGGGACTTTATTTTTCTTTAATAAATCAATTGCCGGTGTCATTTGATTTCCTTATGTATTTATGCGTCTTTTTTCTGTAGAATGAATCGTTTAAAAATATTTTACAGCGGAGAGAAAAATGGACGCAAGCCTAAATATTGCTATTGCAGCAGAATTTGATCTATGTGAAAAAATTGCCGAAGCACTTGAACAATGTGAGCTAGATGTTGGCAAGATTTCTATCGTAGAAATTTATCCTTTTGAAGAAGAGCAAGCGGTGCGTTTTCGCAATAAAGCCGTTGCTCAATTAGCCACTGATGAGATTGAGTGGGACAGCGTTAATTATCTTTTCTTCGCGGGCCAAATTAACCAAGCGCCTTTATTAGCACAAGCCGCAGAAAGTGGCTGTGTGGTGATTGATTTAAAAGGAATTTGCTCTGCATTGTCTGATGTTCCTGTTGTGGTCCCTACAATCAATGAAGAAAATCTGACTGAATTAAGACAACGTAACATTGTGAGTCTGCCCGATCCGCAAGTGAGTCAATTAGCCTTATCTCTACTACCAATTATTCAACAAACAAATTTAACTCAAGTCTTTGCTACGTCACTTTTACCTGCGTCTTATACAGATGGTGAAACCGTGAATAAACTTGCTGGACAAACTGCTCGTTTACTGAACGGTATGCCATTAGACGAAGGTGAAACCCGTTTTGCCTTTGATGTGTTTCCACAACAAGCGGCTAATTTAAATCTGCAATTACAAAAAATCTTCCCGCAGTTAGACAATGTGATTTTCCATCAAATTCAAGTGCCTGTCTTCTACGGAATGGCACAAAAAGTGACCGCACTTTCAGATTATGAATTTGATTACCAGCCACAACAAAGCGAATTGATTGAATTACACGATAGCCTTATTACGCCTGTAATTAACGGTGAAAACGAAAATGGTGAAGAAAGCGTAAAATTGCATATTAGCCAACAAAGTGCGGTTGACAACGGTATCGAATTTTGGACGGTTGCTGACGAGCAACGTTTCAATATTGCCTTGTTAGGTGTGAAATTACTTGAGTCGATTTATCACCAAGGTTATTAATTTAAGTTAAGGGGAAGACAATGCAACAATCTCTACTTGAACGCCTTTTTTCCATTAAAGAAAAGGGCAGTACCACCAAAACCGAAATTATCGCTGGTATCACCACCTTCTTTACCATGGTGTACATCGTGTTTGTGAACCCATCCGTATTAGGTGATGCGGGAATGGATAAACAAGTTGTTTTCGTGACGACTTGTTTAATTGCCGCGCTCGGCACCATTGCGATGGGGTTATTCAGTAATTTACCTATCGCCCTTGCGCCTGCAATGGGACTCAATGCGTTCTTTGCTTATGTAGTCGTTGGCAAGCTTGGTTATTCTTGGGAAGTGGGCATGGGTACCATTTTCTGGGGCTCGATTGGTTTATTTGTTCTCACCTTATTCCAAATCCGTTATTGGCTCATGGCGTCTATTCCGCTTTCACTTCGCGTGGGAATCGGTGCGGGCATAGGCTTCTTTATTGCCTTAATTGGCTTTAAAAATATGGGATTGGTTGTAGCAAATCCTGCAACCTTAGTGGCATTAGGCAATTTACATGATCCAAAAATTCTGCTTGGTGTATTAGGTTTCTTCATTATCGTAGTTTTAGCTGCTCGTAATATTTTCTCTGGTGTTTTAATTTCTATCGCGGTAGTGACTGGTTTAGCGCTTTTAGTTGATGACCAAGTTACCTTCCACGGCATTGTTTCTATGCCACCAAGCTTAGGTGCGGTTGTGGGTAAAGTGGATATTGCCGGTGCTTTAGACACGGCATTACTCGGCATTATTTTTTCCTTCCTTTTAGTCAACTTATTTGACTCGTCAGGCACCTTATTAGGCGTGACCGATAAAGCAGGTTTCAGCGATGAAAAAGGTCGTTTCCCAAAAATGAAACAAGCTCTTTATGTGGATAGCGTGAGTGCGGTAGTAGGTTCTTATATCGGAACATCCGCTATCAGTACCTATATTGAAAGTGGTGCAGGGGTTTCAGTCGGTGGTAGAACAGGTTTAACAGCAGTAACAGTTGGTATTTTATTCTTACTTACTATTTTCTTCTCGCCGCTTGCTAGTGTCGTGCCGGCTTATGCAACCGCAGGGGCATTAGTCTATGTAGGGATTTTAATGGCATCCAGTCTTATTCGTGTACACTGGGATGATTTAACTGAAGCAACACCTGCTTTTATCACTGCAGCGATGATGCCATTTACCTATTCAATTACTGAAGGTATCGCATTTGGTTTTATTAGTTATTGCGTTATGAAGGCCTGTACAGGTAGAATACGCGAGGTCAATGCCCCTGTGTGGGTGGTGTCTTTATTATTTGTAGCCAAGTTCGTTTGGGTTGGCTGATTTCATAAAGGCGTAATTTATTACGCCTTCGTTTTATAGCATTGCAACAAGGAGTGCGTCATGCAAAATATTCTTTTTATCGTCAATGATTCCACATATAGCGGAGAAAAAACCTTCAACGCTGTTCGTTTCGCCATCAATATGAAAGAAGAGCACAGCAAGGATGTGAATATTAAATTATTCTGCTTTTCTGATGCGATTTTATGCGGTATTGCTGGGCAAAACCCAAATGAAGGTTTCAATATCCAACAACTTATCGATATTTTAGCGGCACAAGGTGCTGAAATTAAATTATGCACCAGCTGTGTAAAAGCGCGTGGTTTATTAGATGCTAAATTAATTGACGGTGTGACCCTTGGTACCTTAGATGATGT
>CAJPKS010000066.1:0-8397 GCA_905371285.1 Haemophilus sp. HMSC068C11
GTGTAAATAAAGGTATTAGTATATTTTTTTCATTTTCGTACTCATTATTTTATTACTTGAGATTTAACTTCAATTAATATAAACGTATTTTACAACATCTGATTTAATCACTAATTAAACCTCTCAACAATCATACCAAAAATTGTTCATTCTTAAACCAATTGAACAAGCCATTTGAACTAACTAATTTTCCAAATAGTCAAAGCAATCGTAAAAGGAATGCTTTTACATGCCGGATTGCATAAGAGCTTAGGCTAGCAATCCCGACAAAAATAGAGGAGTAGATTTATGAAATCTAAATTGATGAAAGGGTTAGTGATTGTTGCATTAGCAGGAAGCTTAACCGCTTGTGAAATGGACAGACAACAACGTCATACTGCAACGGGTGCAGCAATCGGTGGCGTAGCCGGTGGTTTATTAGGTGGTGATATTGCCACAACACTCGGCGGCGCAGCATTGGGTGGTGTAATCGGTAGTCAAGTGAATAAAGGCGGAGACTATGATGACAGAGAATATCGCCATCATAAAAAACATAAAAGACATCACCACCATAGAAAACACCGTGATTGGGATGACGACTGGGATGATGATTAAGCCAAAATACAGATAAAAATAACCGCACTTTTAAGATACAAATCAAAGTGCGGTCGTTTTTTAGGGATTTTTTATGAATTAATAAGGATTACCACCAGCCAAGTAGTTTCATCCATAATCCACCCACACCAAACCAAATGACTAATGAGAGGATAGAAACAATAAAGCTCACCCCCCACCATTGACCGGTTGAGTTATAACCTGAACCGTATAAAGCAGGGCCAGGACCGCCTGCGTATTGCGTTAAGCTCATGGATAATGTTGAGGTGTAACCTAAACCAATTGCAGCAATGATTGGTGGTGTACCCACAGCGATAGCCGCTGCCACGAAAGCGAGATACATTGCGGAAATATGCGCCATGGCTGAAGCAAAGAAATAGCGGGTATAGAAATACACCAACACTAAAATAGTAAAGGCTACTGGCCAACTGAAACCGCCCACAGATGAGGAAATGTGGGTGGAAATCCAAGTGATTGCACCGTATTTATTAAGTGCATTTGCCATCATCACCAATACCGCAAACCAGAACATCGTATCCCATGCGGTGGTTTCTGCCACGATATTTTTCCAGCTCATAATATTGGTTAATAATAAAATCACTAAACCGATAAACGCTGAAATTGTTGCTGGAATATGGAAGACTAAATCACCCACCGTCCAAAGGAATAAAAGAAGGATAAAGTCTAGGGCAAGAATCCATTCTGCTTTGCTCATTGGGCCCATGCTTTTTAATTCTTCACGAGCCATTTCTGCCATTTTAGGCGTATCTTTTAATTCTGGCGGATAAATTAAATACACGAAATAAGGCAAGACGATTAGGCTCACAATACCCGGTACGATCGCCCCTAAGAACCATGTCATCCAAGTGATTTCCACACCTTGGCTTTTCGCGAGTTCTGCAATTAACGGGTTACCCGCCATGGCGGTTAAGAACATGGTACAAATAATGGTATCGATTTGAGAGACCGCAATCGCTAAGAAAGCACCTGCACGACGAGCAGTTGGACCCGGTTTGGACTCATATGCATCAGCAATAGATTGCATAATAGGGTACATAATACCGCCCCCACGCGCAGAAGCCGAAGGAATACCCGGACCGATAACGACATCAGCCAACGCCATACCATAAGCCACACCCATCATTTTTTTACCAAAACGACCAACGAAGTACAGCGCGATACGTTTACCTAAACCTGTTTTAATCACCGCTCGAGATAAAAACATAGCAATAGCAATCAACCAAATTGTGCCGTTTGCAAAACCGGATAACATGCCGACGTTACCTTGTTTTGGTGAAATTGGTGTAAGCCCAGTCAAACCACTAATCACTAAGGCAACTAGCGTTGCAGCACCCATAGGCATGGCTTTAGCGATAATAGCCACAATGGTTGCCACAAACAGTGCTAGCATTCCCCATGCTTTTGCGGATAAGCCTTCTGGCGTTGGAATTAACCAAATCCCTAAACCAACGATGACGGCTATCAGCAGCCCTTGCCATTTAAAGCCAAGTTTGACTTCTACTGCTGGAATTTTACTTTCCATAGGATAACTCCTAGATAAATGAACAAAAAATAATTCATCACGTATAACGGCCGTGACGCAATCGATTAAATAAGCGGGTATAAAGATACCACTTATTTAGTACTAGTAAAGATTTAAGCGCATTTTTTTAATAGAATTGAGTAAAAATTTGATATAAATAAAAAAATAACCGCACTTTGATGGATAAAATCAAAGTGCGGTCGTTTTTTTAGGTTAGAAAGTGAATGATTAATACATACCTTCGCGCTCTTCACGGGTGCTGATAAAGATGTTTTTCACCTGTGTATAAGCGTCAAGCATCATTTTATGGGTTTCACGACCTATACCGGAGGTTTTATAACCACCGAAAGGTGCTCCAGCTGGTAAACGGTTATAACAGTTCACCCAAACACGACCGGTTTCAAGTGCACGTGCAACTCGTAGCGCACGGTTAATGTTATATGTCCACACCGCGCCACCTAGGCCATAATCACTGTCATTTGCCATTTTAATTACATCTGCTTCATCCTTAAATTTGATTACCACAGCAACCGGACCAAAAATTTCTTCTTGTGCCACGCGTTTTTTGTTATCTGGCGCTAAAATTAAGGTTGGTTGGAAAAATTCGCCTCGAGCCAATGCCGGGTCGGTTGATTTACCTCCACCAACGACGATTTGACACCCTTCTTCTTTAGCAATATCAACATACTTGCTAATAACCTTAACTTGATTTCCGTTTACTTGCGCCCCCATTTGCGTGTCATCTTCCCAAGGTAAGCCGACTTTAACTTTCTTAAATTCTTCTTTTAGTGCCGCGATAAATTTATCGTAAACGCTTTCTTGTACGAAAATACGTGAACCGGCACAACACACTTGCCCTTGGTTAAAGAGAATTCCTTTTTGTGCGCCCTCCAATGCTTTATCAAATGGCATATCGTCAAAGAAAATATTGGCTGATTTACCACCTAATTCCAAGGTGGATGGAATCAACATTTCAGCAGCAGCCACACCAATTTTTCTACCGATTTCGGTGGAACCGGTGAATGCCAGTTTGTTAAATCCAGTATGGTGCAACATGTATTCGCCAGATTTAGAACCCTTACCAGTAATAACATTGAAGACACCTTTCGGTAATAAATGATTAATTTTTTGAGCTAAGGAAAGTAAGCTCAATGAAGTAGAGGAAGATGGGTGAATCACGACGGTACAACCTGCTGCCAATGCCGGTGCTATTTTCCATGCAGCCATTAAGAACGGAAAGTTCCATGGAATAATTTGACCAACAACGCCAATAGGCTCGCGTAAAATCAACGACAAATCTTCGCTATCCAGTTGATTTGCGACACCTTCTTCGGCGCGAATAACACTGGCAAAATAACGGAAATGATCTGATGCCAACGGAATATCTGCTGCGCGGGTTTCGCGAATCGGTTTACCGTTATCCAACGTTTCTTGTAAAGCGAATAATTCGGTATTTTCGTCAATAATATCTGCAATTTTATTCAAAATTGTAGCTCGTTCCGTTGCGCTGGTATTTTTCCAGGTTTTAAAGGCTTCTTTCGCAGCATTCACTGCAGCATCGACATCTGCATCAGTAGCGTCAATAAAGGTCGCTAATGCTTCACCATTTGCAGGATTATGTGATGTTAAGGTGTTACCTTCAGAGCCATTTGTCCATTCGCCGTTGATCAATAAACCATAGTGTTTATCAAAGACATTAAGATCTTTTGTCATCCGTTTTCTCCTTTTTTCTACGTTGTGAATCAAAGTAATACCTGATCTTTTTACACCATCAGGCCTTTAATATTTTGTCCGTAAAAGAGGACTATGGATTAATTCTAGTACAAGACAAGATTTAAAACTGGGAGGCAGATCACATTTTGGTGGTGAGAAGGAAAGGTAGAGAAAATTGATTTGATAGGTGAAAAAAAACAAAGTACAGAAAAACTCATTGAAAAAAGACCGCACCTGAATGGATAAAATCAAAGTGCGGTGACGATTTTCTTTATTTTTGACATAGACACTCCAAGTATACAAACAATAAAAAACAACTATAAATAAGTATTATGGATTGTAAGGATATAGTGAGAAAGAAACTATGATCTTGCTCAATAAAAGGTTAAACAGTCATGAGATAAAAATAAAAAAACACTATATAAATCAATATACAATGTTTTGAATTTAATCTAATTAGGGAAGTTTAAGAATGAAGAAATTGATTCACGCGTTCAAGCACGGCTTTTCTTACGTTATCTTTTTCGAAAAGAATTTCATGTTTTGCTTGAAGTACAAGCATGGATTCTGCATGCGGAAAAAGTGCGGTCAATTTTTCAAGATTTTTGTTATTCACAATTTTTTCTTTTTCCGCTTGTAAAATAAGCACAGGTGTTTCCACTCTTGGAATGATTTTAGGGAGCGCTTTGATTGCATTTAAACACAAATGTACCCAACGGAATGTCGGGCCACCTAAGTGAATAGCAGCGCGTTTTCGATTAACTCGGTTCATCCATTTCATTCGCGTTTTAGAATGGCTAAGTTCATTAAAGTTTAAATCTGCCGGTTTGTAATGTCCTTTACCAAAAACATAGCGATGACCCTGACCAAATGCCATCATCGTTGCAATGATGACTTCATCTCGTAATGGATGTTTCATGGGAACGCCAAAGAAAGGCGAAGAAAGCACGGCCTTTTTAATATGATGATCGTAATTGGCCAGATAATAGGTGGAAATCAAAGCACCGAGGGAATGTGCAAGAATATATTTCGCTTGATAAGCATAAAGTGCGGTCGTTTTTTCAATGATTTTTGCCATATCATCAGTATAAAAACGAAACTCGTCTAAATGCCCTTTTTGAGGAATAATACGCTGTGAATAGCCTTGTCCTCGGTGATCGAAAAGCAAAACATCATAACCTTGTTGGTAAAAATCATAGGCCAACTCAGTCCATTTCAGCATATTTTCTGCTCGACCATTCACCAAAATCATCAATTTTCTGACCGCTCTTTCAGGCTGAACCAAATGACGATAAGCTAATTTGATATTTCGTTCACCAGAAAGATATTGCGTCGGAAATTGCTCAAAAAAAGGCAATAACTCTGCAAGAGCAAATTGATGAAAATGAGGTTCTCTGATCATAATTTTCTAATGAAAAGGGCGTAGTAAATACGCCCTTTGTAGTGCAAGTAAACTTACGCCACCAATTGTTTTAAGATGCGACGAACTGGCTCTGCAGCACCCCATAATAATTGGTCACCTACAGTGAATGCCGCTAAGTATTCCGGACCCATTGCCAATTTACGTAAACGACCAACTGGTACGCTTAATGTACCTGTTACTTTAGCTGGGGTTAATTCACGTAATGTAGTTTCTTTATCATTTGGAATCACTTTCACCCATTCATTGTGAGCTGCTAAAATTTGTTCGATTTCTTCTAACGGTAAGTCTTTTTTCAGTTTGATGGTGAACGCTTGGCTGTGGCAACGTAATGCACCAATACGTACGCATAAGCCATCAACAGGAATTGGATTGTCGCTTAAACCTAAGATTTTGTTGGTTTCTGCATAGCCTTTCCATTCTTCTTTGGTTTGTCCTGTTTCAGGGAGGAGTTTGTCAATCCAAGGGATTAAGCTACCACCTAATGCCGCACCAAAGTTATCCGTTGGGAAACTATCAGAACGCATTTCTGCCGTCACTTTACGTTCAATATCTAAAATAGATGAAGCTGGGTCTTTTAATTCGCTTGAAACCGCTTGTTCTAATAACCCCATTTGTGAAAGTAATTCACGCATATTTTTTGCGCCTGCACCTGAAGCCGCTTGGTAAGTTGCGACAGATACCCATTCCACTAAATCTTTTTCAAATAAACCACCGATAGCCATCAACATTAAGCTCACGGTACAGTTACCGCCCACGAAAGTTTTAATGCCTTTTTTCAAGCCTTCAGAAATCACATGTTGGTTTACCGGATCAAGCACGATAATTGCATCATCTTTCATACGTAGTGCTGAAGCAGCATCAACCCAATAACCATCCCAACCTGTTGCTTTTAATTTTGGATAGACTTCATTGGTATAGTCACCACCTTGGCAGGTCACGATAATGTCTAATTTTTTGAGTTCATCAATGTCGAATGCATTTTTAAGCTCACCTGCCTCTTTTCCTGCAAATACAGGGGCTTTTTGACCTGCTTGAGAAGTGGTGAAGAAAACTGGATTAATATTAGCAAAATCTTGCTCTTGCACCATACGATCCATTAATACGGAACCGACCATTCCGCGCCAACCGATAAAACCGACGTTTTTCATGAATTTTTCCTTATTTTATGTTGTGTTGAATGGGTCTATTAATTACAGGCTTTACGCTACAAAATCAAGCTTTTTTAGAAAAAATGAGGCTTTGTTTAATTTTTCTCAATAAAAAATCCCCTTTCGGGGATTTATTGATTATTTATCTGCTTTTTTCGTGGTTTTCTTTACCGTTTTTTTCGGCTCAGATTTACCTTCAGATTTGACCGCACTTTTCTTTGTCGTGGTAGACTTTGTAGTCTTCTCTTTTGTCGTTGCGGATTTAGTTGCTTTTTTCTTTGGCTTTTCAGCTAAATTTGCCACTTTCCACTCCTCAAATTTTTCAAGTAACACTTTACCCATTGGGCTTGGATCACCTGTAAATAAAGTTTGTAAGCCGTTATTTTCAATAATATGACGACGAAGTTCTAAACGTTCTTGATGGTTTTCTGCTAAACGAATTGCACGTTCAACATATTCATCTACCGTATTTGCAATTAACCATTCCGGTAAACCTAAACGTTTGAATAACCCCTCATCAATATGTTCATGGACTTCTGCACCGGTTTTACATATACCTACTAAACCTAATGTCACCATATCAATAATGCCATTCGTATTCCCGAATGGGAATGGATTCACCATCATATCGCAGTTATGCAAAATACGAAGATATTGATCATAAGGCGCATGTGGATAAGCTGTCGCATCATTGCCTAAATAAGATTTAATAAAACGCTCAACATAAGGATGAGTCACACCACTAGATTGACCTAATGCAAAGTGGAAATGCACTTTCACATTAGCACGATCACGAATAGCCTTTAATGCTGCCAAGAAATAGGGGTTAAGCTTCATTGTGGTAGAAGCAATACCAATATTCACCACTTCAGGATTTTCACGTAAGCGATATTCTACGTGTTGCGGTGCAAGCGCTGAAGGCACATAAGGTAAGGCATCTTTAGGTAAACGCAATAATTGCTCACTAAAGCATTTTTCAGAACCAACGTAGTCATCTTCTACAATTACATATTCAATAAAATCAGAATGTGTCGTCGCTGGATGGCCTAAAGCAATCACTTGAACCGGTGCAAGACGCGTATTACTTGCAAAAATGGTAGTTAAATCCATCCCAATACTTGGCATATAAAGAACGGCTGCACCATTTTTTTCACAAATCTCTTTTAATTCATTCAATTTACTAAAAATATTATCGCCTTTTAATAAATGGAATTCATCAAACACCGCTTGTCCTGCCGCATCTACTGCTTCATTACCCACACCAATTAAATGAAAACGCTCACGCGCAGCAATCATTGAAGTGGAATGCGTACGATAAATTGAATGGGATGAATGGAAATGCTCCAATAATACGACCATAACTGGTTTGCCATTATGTTCACCTAATTTAGTGACATCGCGATCAGTCCATCCACCTTTCAATAAATGACGACGAATAACTTGGTTTAATGCTTTTTTCACCCAGTGTTTATTTTCAGCAATATCGTAGCTGCAATGCATATACACATCGTGTGAAATTGCGCTTGGCACATTATTTAAGTTTTCAATTGTTGCCAATTTTTCAGGGAACCATTGTAAAAGCGTACCACGCTTAGAGAACGCTTGATCGGTACCGATAAAACGGGGTGATTGTAATGCAAAACAAAGAGATGCACATAATTCAGGATCTAAATTCCATAAAGCATCAAGATTAACATTCACATTAGATTCTGGCAGATAGAAAATACAGAATTTAATTAATGATGATCTCGTATTATCTAAATGAAAATCAGATAAATTGGTTTTATCTGGATTGCGGTTATAAGCTTGTAAAACATGATCCGCATTTACAAATGGCGATGATGCGAAAATCATGTTAATCCAACGTTGTAAGGTAAAGAAACGTTGCGCCCCACCTTCAGAAATATCTAATTTAGGATCAGAAAATAGCTCGCTCATTGCTACCGCTACACGGGTGCAAAAATGCTTAATTTTAT
>CAJPKS010000067.1:0-8390 GCA_905371285.1 Haemophilus sp. HMSC068C11
GCTGATAAAGAAATAAATTTTGCCGAGTAAAGTGTCTGGCCAATCAATGAGAAAGGCATAACGACTACCTATAAGGATTGCGATGATAATGTTAAAAAAAGCAAACCAATGTCCCCACGAAATTTTTCGTGAGGTTTCTTCACGGTATTCACGCCCGTTGAATTTGCTCTTTTTAAACCAAAACATTTTATTTTATTTTTACCGAATTCATTAGAGAGTTGGCAAAGGCTTGAGCTAGAGCTTCACGCTGTGCGGCTGGCACGCTAGTGGTCAATAAATTACTGGCCATATTGCCTAAAGCGATAAGAGAAAGATCAACGGATGCTTTGTGAGTTTCAAGTACGCTAATCATGTCGTTAATGATGGCATTAACTTGCCCATCGGAATACTTTGAATGTTGAGCCATTTGGAATGTTTAAGCCTGTTCTAAATACAAAAAAACTTCTCATATCATACCCGATAATTTGTCCAATCTGAATAATTTCTTTTTTCTTGCTTAAAAAGTGCGGTTATAATTTAAGGTAAATTTTACGAAGGAAAAAATTATGAGCATTACGGTTAATCAAATCGTGCTACATCAATTAGTTAAGCACGCTGAAAATGAAACCACTACGATGGAAAGCGTGTTGCGTGATGAACTTCTCACCATTACGCCGGAAGTCGAACAAATGATGTTGCAATTACATCAAGGTTATCAAAATAAAGGCAAAGCATTTGGTGTCTTCCAAGAGAACTCTATTTTTGCACAAGATCTGAATCGTTTATTGGAAAATGAAATCGACTTTTTAAATTTCAGCCAACAATCCACAAAATTATTAGCGCAAGAATTGGGCAAATATAATTTTGCAGACAGTGGTACGCTTATTCTGTGCCAATATAACTTCTTAGCGACGGATTACCTATTCATTGCACTATTAGATAGCCGCATCAGTATGTTAGTTGATGAAAATCTTGAAATTCGCCGTACGGAATACTTAGATATTACGCAATTTGATATTGCGGCACGTATCAACTTAACGGATTTGCAAGTGAATGCAAACTCAAACCGTTACCTTACCTTCATTAAAGGTCGTGTTGGTCGTAAAATTAGTGACTTCTTTATGGATTTCTTAGGTGCAGAAGAAGGGTTAAATCCACAAGTTCAAAACCAATGCCTCTTACAAGCAGTCAGTGACTACTGTGAACAAGGTGAATTGAACAAAGAACAAACTCAAGCAGTGAAAAAACAGGTATTTGAATACTGTAAAGGTCAATTAGCAAGCGGTGATGAAATTGCCTTAACTGAACTTTCAGCGAATTTGCCGACTCTAAACGAGCGCCCTTTTGTCACCTTTACAGAAGAGCAAGATTACGGCTTGGAGGAAACCATTCCACCAGTACGTTCAGCCTTAAAAACATTAACGAAATTTTCAGGTTCTGGTAAAGGTGTGACATTAAGTTTTGATGCGGATTTATTAAATAACCGTATTGAATGGGATCCACTCACAGATACTTTAACAATCAAAGGGATACCACCAAATCTGAAAGATCAACTTCAAAAAGCATTAAAGTGCGATAATTAATTTGGCAAGATCATAAAGTTTCGGTATCATTCGACATAATTTTGCAGTAAAAGGTAAAAAATATGCAATTAAGAACATTTTTAGGTGCAGTTGTTTTAGCATTAAGTTTAACTTCTTGTTCAACAGTGCAAAAAGTCGTTTATCGTATTGATGTTCCACAAGGTAACTATTTAGAAGCAGCGACTGTGGCGCAAGTTAAACCAGGCATGACAGCTCAACAAGTACAATATTTGCTTGGCACACCGGTTTTAATCGATCCTTATAGTAACCTAACTTGGTATTACGTGTTCTTACAACAACACTCTTACCAAAAACCTGAACAACACACATTTACGGTGAAATTCGATCAGAATGGTTTAGTAAGCAGTGCAGAATTAGATAAGCCATTACCAGAAGTGGCAAAACAAGATGAAAATAATACTATTATCAGCACGCCTGAAAATGCAGGTAAGAAAAGCTGGTGGAAATTCTGGTAATCATTAAAAAATAACACCTGCTTGTCATATCAAGCAGGTTCGTTGTATTACAAGGGAATGAAAATGTCAAAAATTCTATTGGTTGATGATGATATTGAACTAACAGATTTACTTGCTGAAGTTTTACGACTGACAGGTTTTGAAGTCGAGGTCGCCAATAATGGCCAAGAAGCGCTAGATAAGCTAAATGAAAGCCATCAGTTAGTGTTATTAGATATCATGATGCCTGTATTAAACGGGATTGAAACACTCAAGAAAATTCGCCAAACATCAAATGTCCCTGTGATGATGCTTACTGCACGTGGCGAAGAGATCGATCGTGTTCTAGGCTTAGAACTTGGTGCCGATGACTATTTACCAAAACCCTTTAACGATCGTGAACTGGTTGCTCGCATTAAAGCCATTTTACGTCGTGCTACGCCAGCAGAAAAAGAAAATATACAAAATTCAACCGCACTTTCATCAGAAGAAAATACATTGGAATTTTGTGGCTTAGTACTTCACTCAGGTCTTCAACAAGCTTCTTATAACGATCAAGATCTTGGTCTAACCGGCTCTGAATTTGCTCTACTTCATAAACTGGTACTTCGCCCTGGACAAATTGTCTCTCGCGAAGAATTAAGCATGAATGTACTTGGCAAACACCTTTCTCCTTTTGATCGCTCGATTGATATGCATATGTCAAATTTGCGCAAAAAACTCCCAGAAAGAGACAATGGCTTACCATGGCTGAAAACGCTACGTGGTCGTGGTTACTTGTTGGTTTGTGAATAATGCTTATCAAGAAATTCAGCTTAAATCAGCTCACGATACGCACATTTACTGTTTTTTGGTTGGCATTCTTTGCCATGACCGCACTTTTGGTCGCACTCCCTTATTTTGATAGCCGCTTATATTCTGACTTGAATCAAAACGAAATATCGAGCTATCAAAAGAAACTCGTTGAATCCATTCGTAACAATAGAATCACCGGTATCCTCGCTGGCGTACCAGTGCTTCCAACCGATAAATTTGACTCTGCTCGCCCAGTCATCATGACGCCGGAAAAAGAAATCTTCGGCGCTTTAGGCGAAGAAAGAATACATATTGCTCAGTTCGCCCAAGAATCAAGTAACTTCGCCCAGCCACAACGCAAAACGTTTAAAGATATTCAAATTGCAGGACCTTTTAAAGTCTATATTGGTGATTCCGACCAAGCATCCGAATTATTCTTTGTGTCTCGAGCAAATGGCCAACAAGAAATCTTACGTTATATGCTTGATCACCCTTGGATCTTACTGCTCTTAACGTTAATTATCACGACTCCTTTGCTTTGGTGGTTCACTCATACCATCGTCAAACCGATTACCAATTTGCAAAAAGCCGCTAATAGCGTGGCATTAGGTAACTTCAAAGTTGATAATGAGCTAGCGAATCATGGTCCATCAGAATTACGAGAAGTCGGTCAAAGCTTTAACAAGATGTCGATTGCGATTGATAATCTCATTTCGAATCAACACAATCTACTGTCATCTATTTCTCATGAATTAAAAACACCACTGACACGTTTACAACTTTCCACAGCCTTGGTTCGCCATCAAACGGGTGATATTGAGCCAGTTAAACGCATTGAGAAAGAAATCCAACGAATGGACAAAATGATTAGCGAGTTGTTACTCATTTCTCGTCAACAAATGCATTCTCAAATGGAGCATAATTTATTCCCTATCAATCAGCTTTGGGATGATGTGATAAAAGATGCCTTATTTGAAGCTGAACAGCGCCATATTACCTGCGATATCAATATTTCTATTTTACATCCTGAAAAACATATGATTTATGGCAACCTAAGTTTGCTCACCAGTGCGATTGAAAATATTATTCGAAACGCCTTGAAATACACGAAAGATCGTATTTTCTTAACCATTGATTTACATAAAAATGAACAGGATGATAATTGTCTGCAAATTCGAGTAGATGATAATGGCTTGGGATTACCACCAGAAGAATTTGATAAAATCTTTAAACCATTCTATCGAGTTGATGAAACCAGAACACGTGCCACTGGCGGAACAGGACTAGGTTTAACAATTGTCTATAATGTAGTGAATGAACACAATGGAAAAGTATGGGCGGAATCCAGTAATTTAGGTGGACTTGCCGTCACGATTCAACTTCCAGTATGGAAACAAAGTTAGTTCAAACAAAAGGCGATATTTTCATATCGCCTTTTTCTTATCTAATTTTCACTCGTTTTAATCGCAATGCATTGGATAGCACAGAAAGTGAACTCATCGCCATTGCTGCGCCCGCTAATACAGGACTTAAATAGCCCAATGCGGCAAGTGGAATACCTAGTACATTGTAAATGAGAGCAAAGAATAAGTTTTGCTTAATATTCTTTAATGTTGCTCTGGAAATCATTAACCCATCAACTAACTGATCAACTGAATGCTGCATGAGTGTCGCCGATGCAGTTTGTTCTGCTACATCAGAACCCGATTTCATCGCAAAGCTTACGTTAGCCATTGCTAATGCGGGTGCATCATTCACACCATCACCAACCATTGCGACCACTTTGCCTTGCTGACGTAATCTCTCAATATAAGTCGCTTTGTCACGTGGACTGCAATTACCCTGTGCAGTTTTCACACCTACTTGCTGGGCAACATAATCAACGACAGATTGTTGATCACCACTCATCATCACCACATCAATATTATGTTGATGTAAGCGTTGAATCGCTTGCAAACTATCCTCTTTTAGACTGTCTGCTAATGCAAAAGCACCGATTGGACTGTTATCTACAGATACCGCAACAATACTCGCAATTTGCCAAATTTGAGGCATATTATCTGGTAAGGTTAATTCACAATAAGTCGGCTTACCGACTTTAACCAAACCTATTCCGTCAATATGAGCTGAGATGCCCATACCCACTTCTGAATGAACTGAAAGTGCGGTCGGAATTTCAAGTGATTTTTCCTGAGCCGTCAGGACTATTGCTTTAGCTAAAGGATGATTGGCATTTTGCTCAACGGAAGCTGCAATACGATATAAATCTTCCTCAGAATAGACCGCACTTTGTGGCTGCCAAACCTCTGCTATTTTGAGCTCTCCTTGAGTTAACGTTCCTGTTTTGTCTAATACCACCGTATCCACATGCGCCGCCTCTTCCATGGATGCCGCATCTTTAAACCAAATCCCTGCATTGACTGCTTTGCCCATTCCCACCATTATGGCAGCAGGTGTGGCAAGCCCTAACGCACAAGGACAAGCAATAACTAACACAGCAACCGAATGAATTAAGGCAGTAACCCAATCACCTTTTATCCACCAGGTTAATCCAAATGTTATCGCAGAAATTAATAACACGGCAGGTACAAATACTGCAGCGACTTTATCAGCAAAACGAGCAATCGGTGCTTTTGTACCCTGCGCCTCAGAGAGCGCTTTCATCATATCGCCCAATAGAGTTTGCTGACCGAGTTGATTGGCTCGATAAATAAGGCTACCTTGTGTCACCATAGCCCCCGCAAGCACAGGACTTTGAGACATTTTTTCTAATGGTTGAGATTCACCGGTTAAATGACTCTCATCGCACCAACCACTCCCCTGTTCAACTACGCCATCAGCTGCAATACGTTCACCTTGATTAGCCCTTAAAATATCGCCTATTTTTACTTGATCGAGAGGAATCGTTTCCCAACGATTTTCACGTTGAACACTCACTTGTTTTGGTGTGAGTTGTAACAATAGTCCTAAACTATTTAAGCTTTGTTTCTTCGTTCTTTCCTCAAGAAATTTCCCTAGGCTGACAAAACCAATTACCATCACCGATGCTTCAAAATAGACATGAGATGCGCCATCATGTCCCATTGACTGATGATAAAAAAGCATAAAGACCGAATAGAGATAAATCGCCAACGTACCAGTACTCACCAGTACATCCATATTGGCCAAACCACCTCGAATACTACCAATCGCACCTTTATAAAAAGGAATGGCTAACCAAAGTTGCACAATGCTCGCAAGAACAAATTGCCACATTGGCGGCATCATCCAAGAATGATGATTAAACATCATCCCGATCATTCCGATTAAAAAAGGAATGTTAATGAACAAAAGCAACCATAAACGCGGACTAATCTTCGTTTCATTAGGTGCGCTAGGTAGCACATTTTGCTTTAGAATGCCATTAAATCCCGCTTTTTGAATAATTGTCAAAATATCTTGTTCTGAAGCCTGAGATGAATCAAATACTACGTGCGCTTCCTCTGCCGCAAAATTCACGCCCGCGTCAGAGACAAAATCATTTCGATTCAATACTTTCTCAATCCGATTAGCACAGGATTGGCAGGTCATCCCCTCGATTTGAATGGCTATTTTTTTATTCTGTTGCATAAAAACCTGCGTCTTCAATTGTTTCAATTAATTGTGGAATACTGACCGCACTTTCATCAAAGGTAACCACTGCTTTACCATCATCAAGTGTTACTACGGCTTTTTCTACGCCATTAAGTTCTTCTAACACTCTTGTGACGCTTTTCACACAACCACCACAAGTCATTCCTGTTACATGTAATGTAATTGATTTCATATTTACTCCTTAATTATTGATATAGATTGAAATTAAGCTTACTATAAACCTTAACACAAGGTTAAGGTCAAGGATTTTTTATGAACATCAGTGAAGTAGCAAAATTAGTGGGTTTATCAAGTAAACAAATTCGGGATTATGAAAAGTCCGGCTTATTAAAGCCTGCACAGCGAAGCCTTTCCGGTTATCGCCACTATGAAGAAAAGGATTTAGAACGACTACGTTTTATTCGTCACTCTCGAGAGGTTGGGTTTTCACTCCAACAAATTCACCAACTTTTGCAATTACAGGATAATCCCAATCGTAGTAGCCGAGAAGTTAAAGCACTTACGACGCAGCATATTAAAACATTGAATGAGCAAATTCATCACTTGCAAAAAATGGTAGAGGAATTGGAACGATGGCATAACGCTTGTCAGGGCAATGATTACCCTGAATGCAGTATTTTAGAAGGATTAAAAGGATAAATTAATATTCCCAGCTTTCAGGATCGATGCCTAAATCACGCATGATCTCTTTGGCATTTTCAGGAATCTCATCATGGCGTTCTTTCATTAAATCTGCATCAGTCGGTAATGGCTGCCCCGTAAAAGCATGCAAGAATGCCTCACAAAGCAATTCACTATTTGTTGCATGACGCAAACTTTTCAGCTGACGACGCGTACGCTCGTTCGTCAAAATTTCCAATACTTTAATTGGAATAGACACTGTAATTTTTTTGACTTGCTCGCTCTTTTTGCCATGCTCTGCATAAGGGCTAATATATTTGCCATCCCAGTTTGCCATAATGCACCTTAAATAACCTGATAATTTATCCGTATTTTAATGAAAAATAAGCAAAATGACAATCTAGACGGCTAAAAGTATAGCATGCTATTTCCCTTACATTTACTTACAAACATTTACAATAATTTGCAGAACTAAAAAACATTCCCTTTGACTAAATGCCTGTTGCATTCGCAATACATTATTGTTATTTGAAGATAACGACATATTTAATATTGAGGTCTATTATGTCAAAAAAACTTTTTGCTGAATTTTTCGGTACATTTTGGTTAGTTTTCGGTGGTTGTGGTAGTGCAATCTTTGCTGCTTCTGTCAACCTAGGTATCGGTTATGTAGGCGTTGCATTTGCCTTCGGTTTAACCGTATTAACCATGGCTTACGCTGTAGGTCACATTTCTGGTGGTCACTTTAACCCAGCTGTAACACTTGGTTTAGTGGCTGGCGGTCGTTTCTCTGCAAAAGATGCCCTTCCATACATCGTTTCTCAAGTTGTTGGTGGTTTAGTAGCGGGTGCTGCACTTTACCTTATCGCATCAGGTAAAGCTGGCTTTGATGCGACTACAGGTTTTGCATCTAATGGCTACGGCGAACATTCTCCAGAAGGTTATTCTTTAGAAGCAGTATTCGTAGCAGAAGTATTATTAACTGCATTCTTCTTATTAATCATCATGGGTTCAACTCATAAAAATGCAGCGGCAGGTTTTGCGCCAATCGCAATCGGTTTAGGTTTAACCCTAATCCACTTAATCAGCATTCCTGTATCAAATACCTCTGTAAACCCTGCTCGTAGTACTGCAGTTGCGGTATTCCAAGGTACTTGGGCAATCGACCAATTATGGTTATTCTGGGTGGCACCGATTATCGGTGGTATTTTAGGTGGTATTATCTACCGCACTTTATTAGCGAAAAATAACTAAGATTTCATTTCATAAAAAAGAAGAAGGCATCATTAGATGCCTTCTTTTTTTATCTTTTATATTGTGTAAT
>CAJPKS010000068.1:0-8365 GCA_905371285.1 Haemophilus sp. HMSC068C11
CATATTATGTCTTATACTCTACCTGAATTAGGTTACGCTTATGATGCGTTAGAACCACATTTTGATGCACAAACAATGGAAATTCACCACACTAAACATCACCAAGCTTATGTAAACAATGCAAACGCGGTGTTAGAAACTTTACCTGCTGAATTTTCTGAAATGTGCTCAGGTCAATTAATCAGCCAATTAGACAAAATCCCAGCTGAAAAACGTACTGCGTTACGTAACAACGCAGGCGGTCACGCAAACCACAGCTTATTCTGGAAATCATTGAAAAAAGGCACCTCTTTACAAGGTGATTTAAAAGCAGCTATCGAACGTGATTTCGGTTCTGTAGAAAACTTCAAAGCTGAATTTGAAAAAGCAGCGGCGACTCGTTTCGGTTCTGGTTGGGCATGGTTAGTGATCAACCAAGGTAAATTATCTGTTGTTTCTACCGCAAACCAAGATTCTCCATTAATGGGTAAAGAAATCGCAGGTTGTGAAGGTTTCCCACTTTTAGGTTTAGACGTTTGGGAACACGCTTACTACTTGAAATTCCAAAACCGTCGTCCAGACTACATCAAAGAATTCTGGAACGTAGTAAACTGGGATTTCGTTGCAGAGCGTTTTGCTAAAAAATTAGCAGATTGCGGATGTGCAGCTAAATAATAGCTTCTCAAAATATATAAAAATCGCCTATTTTTAGGCGATTTTTTTATTGGTTAAATCCAGCGTCTCACTTTTTTCTTGTAAGCCAAATAAGACTCACCAAACTTCTTCTCTAGCCAGTATTCTTCAGGTTTAATTTGCCATTGTGTGATGAGATAAATAAATAGAAAAACACCTAAAAAACTAACCGCACTTTGCAAATAAAACGCCCATGCTACTAACAAGCCAGCTAAGCTTAAATACATGGGATTACGGCTAAAACGATAGATACCACTTACCACAAATACTTTGCTTTTCTCTAAATGGATGGGATGAATATTGGCTTTATTTTTGTAGAATTGCCAAACACTGAAAAAACCAACAAAAGATGAAGCCAACGCAATCAGATAAGCAATCACGATATTGATTGTAACAGGGTAAGGATTAGGCAAATATGCCATGATAAGTGCACAGCCAATAAAAATGACGGGTGGCGGCACAATAGGTTTCTGAATCATAAGATCAAAAATCCAATAAAAAAGCCCGAGCAATTCGGGCTAATTAAAACATTACAGATTATTTAATTTCATCTGCGCCATTTGTTTTTCTAACGGGTTACCGCTTTTTTGTACATTCTCAAAGCTTGCTTTAGCACCATTCACATCGCCTTTTGCGATTTGAATATCGCCCGCTAAAAGATCTTTACGTGCACTAAAGCCTTGGCTTTTCACTTGATTTAGACTTGCTAATGCTGCATCAAATTGACCTTGTTGGAATTGCACAGCAGACAAACGAAGTGCTGCAAGAGACGTTAAGATATCATCTTGTGATTGAGCAATTGCTTGTTTTAAGCTATTTTCAGCAGAGGCGTAATCTTGTTTTGCAACAAAACCTTTTGCTTCATCTAATAAGCTAAATACCGCATAGCTGGTTTTATCATGCGCTTTCACAAATTCAGCTACTTTAGCTTGTTGTGCGGCGGCATCTTTGTTTGCAGTATAAACTAACGCATCATATTCAGCAGACGCTTGCATGATTTGATTAGCTTGATAAGACTGCCAATAACGCCAGCCCAACATCCCGCCTACGCCAAGAATAAAAGCGGCAATAATGGCTTTGCCATTGTCTTTCCACCACTCTTTTAACTGATTCAGTTCTTGTTCTTCTTCAATGGTATATGCCATTTTCCTATCCTTCTAAAATTAAAATTGGGCTTTGATGTGTTCAATTAGATTATCCACATCAATGGTTTGCTGCTCTGCTTCGCCAAGTAAGTGTTTTACCACAACTTGATTATTTTGCACTTCGCTTTCGCCAAGCACAAGGGCTAGAGTTGCACCAGACTTATCTGCGCGTCTAAATTGTTTTTTAAAGTTACCACCACTGCAATGCAACATGGTGCTTAAGTGCGGTAATTCTGAGCGAAGTTTTTCAGCTAGTTGGAATGCGGCTAATGTTGTACCTTTACCTTGATAAACAACGTAAATATCTACCGCACTTTTTACCGGAATCGATTTATTCACTTCTTGAACGAGTAACACTAAACGCTCTAAGCCCATTGCGAAACCGACACCGCTGGTTGCGTGACCACCAAGTTGCTCAACTAAGCCGTCATAACGTCCGCCACCACATACAGTACCTTGCGCACCTAATGCTGATGTCACCCATTCAAATACGGTTTTATTATAATAGTCTAAACCACGTACCAATTTTGGATTAATTTCATATTGAATACCCACCGCATCTAATAGACCGCATAACTGCGCAAAATGCTCGCGACTTTCATTATCTAAATAATCCAATAATTTTGGCGCGCCGTCCAATACATCTTGTAATGCTTGATTTTTAGTATCCAAAATACGTAATGGATTTTTTACAAGACGTTCTTTCTCTTCTTCGCTCATTAAATCTTGGTGATTTTCTAAGAAAGCCACTAATGCAGAACGATAGTTTGCACGTGCTTCTAATGAACCAATCGAATTTAATTGAAGTGAAACATGTTGATCAATACCTAATGCTTTCCACAAACGAGCCGTTAAAATAATTAGCTCCGCATCAATTTCAGGGGTTGCGATACCAAATACTTCTACACCTGCTTGATGGAATTGACGATAACGACCTTTTTGTGGGCGCTCATGGCGGAACATTGGTCCCATATACCATAAACGTTGTTCATTGTTGTAAATCCAACCGTGTTCAATCGCAGCACGGACGCATCCTGCTGTACCTTCTGGGCGAAGTGTTAATTGCTCATCATTATCCCAGAATGTGTACATTTCTTTTGAGACAACATCTGTGACTTCACCAATTGCACGAGCAAATAATGGCGTACTTTCCACGATTGGCATACGCACTTCTGAATAGCCGTAGCTGCTTAAAATTTGGCGAACCTGTCCTTCAATCCATTGCCAAAGTGGAGATTCAGTTGGGGAACAGTCATTCATCCCACGAATTGCTTGAATATTTTTTGCCACGAGTTTTCCTTAAATAATTCGATTTTTTGGATCTTGTTGTGCAACTTTGGCACGAATTTTTGCTTCTAATTGGTCAATAATCGCGTCGTTGTCAAAACGTTCTTTTTGACGCTCACCATCTAAATAATAGCCACTTTTCTTATTACCACCGGTCACGCCAAGGTCAGAAACTAATGCTTCACCTGGACCATTTACCACACAACCAATAATAGACACATCCATTGGGGTGATAATATCTTCTAAACGTTGTTCCAGTGCATTCACCGTGCCGATCACATCAAACTCTTGACGAGAGCAAGTTGGGCAAGCAATAAAGTTAATCCCGCGAGAACGAATACGTAACGATTTTAAAATATCAAAACCAACTTTGATTTCTTCTACAGGATCGGCGGCTAAAGAGACACGCAAGGTATCACCAATGCCTTCTGCTAACAACATCCCTAAACCAATTGCTGACTTCACAGAGCCCGCACGTGCGCCACCTGCTTCCGTAATACCTAAATGCAACGGCTGTTTAATGGCTTTTGCCAGTAAACGGTAAGATTCCACCGCAAGGAAAACATCGGATGCTTTTACGCTCACTTTAAATTGATCAAAGTTTAAACGATCCAAGATCTCAACATGACGTAACGCTGATTCTAATAAGGCTTCTGGTGTTGGTTCACCAAATTTCTCTTGAATATCTTTTTCTAATGAGCCAGCATTGACACCGATACGGATAGGGATATTTTTATCACGTGCGCAATCCACCACTGCACGAATACGATCTTCACGACCGATATTGCCTGGATTAATACGTAAGCAATCCACCCCATATTCAGCCACTTTTAACGCAATGCGATAGTCAAAATGAATATCCGCCACTAATGGCACATTCACTTGCTGTTTAATGATTTTAAAGGCTTCGGCGGCATCCATAGTTGGTACAGAAACACGCACGATATCTGCGCCCACACGTTCCAAAGATTTAATCTGTGCAACGGTCGCTTCAACATCAGTTGTGCGAGTATTTGTCATGGATTGTACGGCAATCGGTGCATCACCACCGATTGGTACATTGCCCACATAAATTTTTGTCGATTCACGACGTTTGATAGTAGGTTTTACTGCTGACATTCTTTCGTAAATTATTCGTTAAGGTTTTGGTAATTTAAATTTAGCCACACGGCCATCAACTGTAAGCGGATACGCTTCGCCTTTATAAGTGATACGAACGTTACCCGGCGCACCAATAATCAATGCATAGTCATTACCATTAAAGGTTAAGACTTCGCCTTGTTTATATTCTTTTTGCGCTAATACTTTACGGTTTTGATCTTTCACACTAATCCAGCTTGAATTCTTTGTGATCTCAATAACGAGATCGCCTTTCGCTGTGGTTGGTGCTTCAGAAATAGCGGGGGTTTCAACCGCGCTTTGTGTATCTGGCACAGTTTGCTCTGTTGTTGGTTCTGTGTTAGGTAACGTTTGTTCCACAACCGGTGCTTGAGCTTGTTCAACGGTAGGCGCTGAAGTTGCAGCGGTTGAAACTTCTGCGTTTACTGTTTGAGCTTGATTTTCTTGAGTAGTTGAAACAGCAGGTTCAGCAGCGGCATTATTTGTTTTTTCCGCTACAGACGTAGTTTCATTGCTTGACACCGCAGGCTGACTATTTACTGTTACTGGAATTTCATTCGAATGAGTAACTGGTACCTCTGCTGTTTTTTCTTTTTCAACGTAGGTTTGCACTAAATTATCACGTTCTTCGTTTGATTTTTGATAATTTTGCCACCACCATAAGCCAGTCATTCCAACAGCAGCGAGTAAAATAATTGTTGTGAGTGTGCCTACCCAACGGCTGTGAGAAGAATATTGGGTAACTGAACGCGTCGCACGTGTATTTTTACTTAAATCATTTTTATGTGCTTCACCAAAAGTTAAATGAGCCCATTCAGCATCAGGAATACGTAAAAATTTCGCATAACTACGTACGTAACCTCTCAAAAAGGTTGAAGGTACATTTTTTTGGACAAATTCATTATTTTCTAATTTTGCCAAAATGTTTGGACGTAAAGAAATTGCCTTTGCCACATCTTCTAGAGAAAGGTTTAGTGCTTCGCGTGTTTGGCGAAGTTTATCCCCAAAGGAGATCTCAGTTGTTTCAGTTTGTTCGACGATTGTATTCATAGATATAAAAATAGAGAAATAGAAATAAAAAAACTAAATACCAAATTCTAAAGTCGAAAGGGGCTTTTGGCAATGATTATTTGAGTGTGCGGAGCTTTTCCGCTCTGGAAGGATCAACTTGGCGTAATTTATCCAACGCTTGTTGATAAACATCGGTTTGTTTTCCAGCAAAAGCACAAAGTGCCATGTTTTCGTAAGTATCGGCTTGATGATAATAATTTGGTGCAGCGAGGGCCGCATTAAATTGTGAATAAGCTTGTTCAAACTCACCTTGCCCACATAGAAATGCACCAAAGTTGTTATACACATCGCCTTGCTTATCATCTAACTTAATCGCCTGTAAATAAGCTTGCTTCGCTTTTTCCGTATCGCCTTGTAATTGATAAAAATGCGCAAGTGCCGAGTGCACAAGATAATAGTGGTCATCATGTTCAAAGGCTTTATCTAAATTCAGTTTTGCTTGAACAAAATCCTCTTGTTGCAGATAGCCTAATGCCAATTCAACACGCGCTTTTGCTGCTTGTTGTTTATTAAAATCAACAGAAGATTGAGAAACGCAAGCAGAAAAAACAAAAGGAAAAATGACCGCACTTAGAATGTTAATTGGGATTAATTTCATCTTATCACTCCTCTATCTTATCACTCTTCTCCAGGCCATTTTCCCTTTACAAGTCTTGCTATATTTAGCTTAGTTAACAGCTTTTACGTCAATACCTTCGCCAAACTTACGTTTCATTGCTGTACGTTTGGTTCGGTCGATTACATCGCCCGCCAACTGACCACAAGCGGCATCAATATCATCACCACGGGTTTTGCGCACAATCACCGTAAAGCCGTATTCCATTAAGGTTTTTTGGAAACGATCGACACGGCTATTTGAGCTTTTACCATAAGGCGCTTCTGGGAACGGATTCCATGGGATCAAGTTAATTTTACACGGGGTATTTTTTAACACTTGAGCTAATTGATGCGCATGCTCTGTACCATCATTCACGTGATCTAATAACACATATTCAATTGTCACTTTACCATGGTTAGCATTCGATACTTCTAAGTATCTGTGTACCGAATCCATCAACATTTTGATGTTATATTTTTTATTGATCGGCATGATTTCATCACGCAACTCATCGTTCGGTGCGTGAAGCGAGATCGCTAATGCTACATCAATCTTTTCGCGTAACATATCGAGCGCTGGCACAACACCTGAAGTGGATAACGTCACGCGTCGTTTAGATAATCCATACGCGAAATCATCGAGCATAATTTCCATCGCGGGTACAACATTGGCCACATTTAACAAAGGTTCACCCATGCCCATCATCACCACATTGGTAATCGGACGTACACCCGTCACACCAAAATTACCAATAATTTTTGATGCACGCCAAACCTGACCGATAATTTCAGACACCGTTAAATTACGGTTAAAGCCTTGCTGTGCTGTTGAACAGAAGGTACAAGCTAAGGCACAGCCTACTTGAGAAGAAACACAAAGTGTTGCGCGATCCGCCTCAGGAATATAGACCGTTTCAACTTGCTGTTCGCCTACTTGCATCGCCCATTTAATGGTGCCATCTGCAGAACGTTGCTCGACCGCCACTTCTGGCGCTTTAATTTCAGCAACCGCTTTTAATTTTTCTCGTAATTTTTTATTAATATTGGTCATATTGTCGAAGTTATCTTCGCCAAAATGATAAATCCATTTTACTAATTGATCCGCACGAAATGGTTTCTCGCCTAATTCAGCAAAAAACTCACGCATCTGCTGACGCGTTAAATCCATTAAGTTAATCTTTTTTGTATTCGTTTCGGATGAAAGGGGTTGTTCTAACATAAAGCCTCGTTATTACACATTACGGCGATGATGTTACTCAGAATTGAGCAACAAAAAATTCGCATATTAAAAATGAGCCGAGATTTTACAGATTTACCAACGGATAAGCTAGCAGATTTGAAAAACAAAGAAAATTTTGACCGCACTTCTTTGCGATCGCTATCGCAAAAATCAAAAAACAAAAGAAAAAAGTGCGGTTAAAAAACTTTAAATTTTTTCTCTTTCACACATCCCAAACCCTTACAAAAACTGATAGAATGTAAGCTTTGTTTTATTCTCTAAGTTGGCTATATTAAAAGATATGTTAAAAAAAGTGCTTTCTGTATTGTGTTTAGTGCCAGCAATGGCAACAGCACAATCTTATGTCGTGTATGATTTCACCCATGATCGCGTGCTCGAAAGTAGCTCACCGAATCACGTTCAACCTATCGCATCCGTCACCAAGTTAATGACTGCAAATGTGTTTCTTGAAAATAATCGAAACGCAAATTGTACTGCATCGATTACTGACGACGATTACGATTACATTAAAGGCACACATACAAAATTACCAAAATACACGCCAATTTCTTGTAATGAATTATTAAAAGCGATGCTCGTTCATTCTGATAACTATGCTGCTCACGCCCTTTCTCGCTCTGCAGGCATGAGCCGTTTGCAATTTATCCAAAAAATGAATGAGAAAGCGAGAGAATTAGGTATGCGCTCTACCCGCTTTTCAGATAGTTCTGGTTTATCCGACAGCAACATTTCAAGTGTGATGGATCTCGTAAAACTGGCTAAATACTCTCTTAACAAAGCACAAATCAAAAACCTCTCGAATATGCCAAGTGCTTTCATTCAAGCTGGCGGACGTAGCGTTTTTGTTAAAAACACCAATAAATTAGTGCGTGAAGAAGTGTTTGATGCGGCAATTAATAAAACCGGTTATATTCGCGAATCTGGTTATAATTTAGTCTTTGTGAATAAAAATCCATGTAATCGCGCGACCATTGGGGTGATCAGTTTAAATAACCATTCATCAGCGTTTCGTACTAACTTTACTAAAGGAAAATTGGAACAATACGGTTGTATCGCAGGGCGTAGCATGCACAACTTTACCGTTGATGAAGCCCAATATGAAGAAGGCTATGATGAAGCGGGTATGGATCGCCTAATCCAACAAGTTGGTGGTTAATCATTTCAAAAAGAGCGGTCAATTTTGCACAAAATTTTCCGCTTTTTAATTTTAATCACCTATCGATTTGATAATTAT
>CAJPKS010000069.1:0-8321 GCA_905371285.1 Haemophilus sp. HMSC068C11
TCGTTGGGTTATTTGTATCAATTAACCTGCGACTTGTTTTTCACGAATTTCAGCAAGGGTTTTGCAATCGATACAAAGATCAGCAGTAGGACGTGCTTCTAAGCGACGAATGCCAATTTCTTCCCCACAAGAATCGCAGTAACCGAAATCATCGGTGTCCAATTTTTTCAATGTGTATTCAATCTTTTTCATTAATTTACGTTCACGATCGCGGTTACGTAATTCAAGACTGAATTCTTCTTCTTGCGTCGCACGGTCAGCCGGATCAGGGAAGTTTGATGCTTCATCTTGCATGTGAGCAACTGTTCTTGATGCTTCTTCCACAATTTGCTCGTGCCATGCAGTTAAAATTTTTCTGAAATGAAGAATTTGATCTTCATTCATGTATTCCTCATCTTTCTTTGGTTGATAAGGTGTAACACCGGCTAAATCCAGCAAACTTAGAGATGCCTTAGACATTGATAACTCCTAATAATAGTACAGAATTTAATGACGTCCTGTCTTGTTTTTGTGATTAGTTCTTACCACTAAAATAGCTGACATAAGAACCTAGTTATTTTAAGGGCGATATAAATAGCAGAACTTCATCTATTTAGCAAATAAATTTAGCCCGGAAATTTAAATTTTGCGATCGAGATCGCAAAAAACAGTATGTTTATTTGCTTATCTGTGAGGTTAAGGCTAGTTTGCCTACTTTCTCGCTATAAATCACACTTAAAATGAAAATCACGCTATTTCAACTGTGCATGATGCTCATTGTCTCAGCCTTATCCTTGCTTGTCGTACCAGATTTTTTACTGTTCAGTTGGCAACAGGCTGGGCTGAGCATTTTAATGTTGGTTATGACCGCACTTTGTTTCCATTGGTTCAATTATTTTAAAGCCAGAAATTTTTTTATGAGCGGTATCTTGTTTTTGATTACTTTAGCTTATGCACATTCACCCGCTTTATCGTTATTGGGACAAGCAGAGAGAATTTCAAGTTTACCGAATAAACTCACCTTAGATCTTCACATCTCAGAAATTCTTCACCAGCAAGATTATCAAACGTTGGTTGCAACAACGTCTTTATTTGATGGAAAAGCACAACAAATTTTTATTAATTGGAAAGCGCCGGAAAAGCCACAAGTAGGTGAAATTTGGCGGGCGGATGTAAAGCTTCGTCCTATTTCGGCGAGATTAAACCATGGGGGATTTGATCGACAGCAATGGTATTTTTCCAAAAGAATTATTGCCGTAGGGAATGTGAAAAGTGCGGTCAAAATGAGTGAAGATTTTTCTTATCGCACAGATTTTCTACAGAATAGTCTCAAACAGACGGAAGGGCTTTCTTTACAAGGTTTACTTATCGCATTGGCATTCGGTGAGCGAGCTTGGTTGGATAATAAAACGTGGCTGATTTATCAGCAAACGAATACAGCACATTTGATTGCTATTTCAGGACTCCATATCGGTTTAGCAATGGGGATAGGATTTTTCTTTGCTCGATTTTTGCAATTTGCACTGCCTACACGCGTTATTTCGCCCTGGTTTCCGCTTTGCTTTGGTGTGTTGATTGCTTTAGGTTATGCCTATTTAGCCGGATTTAGTTTACCGACCTTTCGTGCAATGATGGCATTGCTTTTTATTGCAATCCTTCAATGTTCTCGACGATATTACACGCCTTCGCAAATGCTGTGTTTGGTGGTGGCATTTTTGCTTTTTTGTGATCCGCTTATGCCACTTTCGGTTAGCTTTTGGCTTTCAGTTGGTGCTGTTACCTGTTTGATTGTATGGTACCGATATGTTCCCTTATCAATCATTGAATGGCAACATCAAAAATTATCCCGCAAAGTGCGGTGGATTTTAGGATTGTTTCATTTGCAGATTGGTTTGTTGATTTTATTCACACCTATTCAGCTTTTCTTTTTTAATGGCTTGGCATTAAATGGGTTCTTAGCAAATTTAATTGCAGTGCCCTTGTATAGCTTCTTACTTGTACCCTTGATTCTCTTTGCGGTGTTAACGAATGGTGCATTTTCTTCTTGGTATTTTTCAAATGCGATTGCTCAAGGTATTACACAATGTCTCCGTGTTTTCCAAGGCTCATATGTGCCGATTTCAATTAATTTATCTCTTATTCTGACCGCACTTTTAAGCCTTATTTTTGGCGGAATGTTAAGTAGATTGTATTTTGCATCTCAAGCTCAAACAAAAAATACACCGTTAAAATCGAGTCGCTTTTTCACGTTAAATCATACAAAAATCTTATCGGCAAAAGAGTATAAACAAGCGCTATTGGGCATAATTCTTATTTTTAGTATTTGTATGAGTACGCTAGGATATCGATATTTCACGAAACCCAAATGGCAGCTAGATACCTTAGATGTGGGACAAGGTTTAGCAACCTTAATTGTGAAAGAGGGGAAAGGCGTGTTGTATGACACAGGGCCTGCTTGGCAGAATGGAATAGGGGCATCTTCCATGGCAGAATTGGAAATATTACCTTATCTTCAACGGGAAGGCATTGAGCTTGAAACTTTGATTTTAAGCCATGATGATAACGATCATTCAGGTGGTGCTAAAGCGATTTTAGCCGCATACCGAGACATTGAACTGATTACACCTTCTCGTAAAAACTACGGCGAAACGCACCGCACTTTTTGTCTTCAGGGGAAACAATGGCTGTGGCGAGGACTTGATTTTAAAATTCTTTCACCAATGCAAATTACAGACAGGGCGGAAAATCCGCAATCTTGCGTAATTTTACTAACGGATGGGCAGTATCAGATCCTTTTAACTGGTGATGCTGATGTGGCGACAGAAAGATCTTTTGCTGAAAACCTCGGCAAGATTAACGTGTTACAGGTGGGGCATCATGGTAGTAAAACTTCAACAGGCGAGTTTTTACTGGGACAGACAAAACCGGATATAGCCTTAATTTCAAGTGGACGATGGAATGCGTGGAATTTTCCTCATCCAACCGTGATTGAACGGTTAAATCGTTATCAAAGTGCGGTCGAAAATACCGCTATTTCAGGTCATATAAGGTTAAATTTTACTGAAAAGGGCATTGAAATTGAAAAGGCGAGAGGAGATTTTTCACCTTGGTTTGCCCGTGTAATTGGATTATCCCCGAAATAACAGGTACAATGCAGCCAATTTTTATTAAGACAATGTGATGTAAGAACAAACTATGCAAGATAAAGATTTCTCAACCACACAAACTTTTAAGCGTTTATGGCCGATGATTTCACCGTTTAAATCAGGCTTATTAGTCGCCGCTTTTGCTTTAATTTTTAATGCTTTAGCAGATTCAGGTTTGATTTATATGCTTAAGCCTTTGCTTGATGATGGTTTCGGAAAAGCCGATCATTCTTTCTTGAAAATGATGGCATTTGTTGTGGTTGGCATGATTATATTGCGTGGGGTGACCAACTTTGTCTCTACTTATTGCCTAGCGTGGGTATCCGGTAAAGTAGTGATGATTATGCGCCGCCGTTTGTTTAAACATTTAATGTTTATGCCAGTGAGCTTTTTTGATCGTAATTCAACAGGAAAATTACTTTCTCGTATTACTTACGACTCAGAAATGATTGCTAACTCTTCATCTAGTTCATTAGTGACGATTGTTCGCGAAGGAGCCTATTTAATTTCGTTGCTTGTTGTGATGTTCTATACCAGTTGGGAATTAACACTTGTGCTTTTTGTGATTGGCCCGATTATTGCAGTACTGATTCGCATGGTATCTAAGATTTTCCGTAAGCTCAGTAAAAATATGCAAGATTCCATGGGGGAATTAACCTCTGCGACGGAACAAATGCTGAAAGGGCATAAGGTAGTGCTTTCTTTTGGTGGGCAATTAGTGGAGGAAGAGCGTTTCGATAAAGTCAGTAACGATATGCGTCGTAAAGGTATGAAGATGGTAACTGCTGATGCCATTTCAGATCCAGTTGTGCAAGTGATTGCTTCTTTGGCGTTGGCAGCAGTGCTTTATTTAGCAACGACACCATTAATTGCTGATGATAATTTAACTGCGGGTTCTTTCACGGTAGTTTTTTCTTCTATGTTAGCGATGATGCGTCCGTTAAAATCCTTGACGAATGTAAACTCACAATTCCAACGAGGCATGGCGGCTTGTCAGACATTGTTTGCGATCTTAGATTTAGAGACTGAAAAAGATAATGGTACGTATAAAGCCGAACCCGCAAAAGGTGATTTAGAATTTAAAAACGTGAGTTTTGCTTATGAGGGTAAAGAAGAGAAAGCCTTAAATAATATCTCTTTTTATGTGCCTGCAGGCAAAACCGTGGCATTAGTGGGGCGTTCAGGTTCGGGTAAATCAACCATTGCCAATTTAGTGACGCGTTTCTACGATATTGATGAAGGTGAGATTTTATTAGATGGCGTGAGAATTCAAGATTATCGTTTATCTAATTTACGCGAAAATTGTTCAGTGGTTTCTCAACAAGTACATTTATTTAACGATACGATTGCCAATAATATTGCTTATGCGGCAGAAGATAAATACACGCGTGAAGAAATTATCGAAGCGGCGAAAGCAGCTTATGCACTTGAATTTATCGAGAAACTTCCACAAGGTTTTGATACCGTTATTGGTGAGAATGGCGCAAGTCTTTCTGGTGGTCAGCGTCAGCGTTTAGCCATTGCTCGTGCGTTATTACGTAATTCACCGGTTTTAATTTTAGATGAAGCGACGTCTGCTCTTGATACCGAATCTGAACGTGCGATTCAGTCTGCATTAGAAGAGCTGAAGAAAGATCGTACAGTATTGGTTATCGCGCATCGTTTATCAACCATTGAAAATGCCGATGAAATCTTAGTCATTGAACACGGTGAAATTAAAGAGCGTGGTACACATCAAGATTTATTAGCACTTGATGGTGCGTATAAACAATTACACAGTATGCAGTTTAGCGGATAAAATAATAAGGGCGAACCAATGTGTTCGCCCAAAATCAATATAGGATAAATGAAATGCCTTTTTGGTACTCTAATTCAAAGCTAGCTTGGTTGCTTCTTCCTTTTTCACTGCTATTTTGGTTGATTAGCCAAATTCGCCGAGCATTATTTTCCCTGAATATCTTATCCTCTTATAAATCTCCGAAACCGGTCATTATTGTCGGCAATCTTTCTGTTGGTGGAAATGGTAAAACCCCTGTCGTTGTCTGGTTAGTTGAAGAGTTACAAAAACAAGGATTACGTGTAGGCGTGATTTCTCGTGGCTATGGTAGCCAATCTAAAACCTATCCTTTACTTGTCACACCGGAAACAGACCCTGTTCAAGGTGGCGATGAACCTGTTTTAATCGCCAAAAGAACAGGTGTGCCTGTGGTGATTTCACCGAATCGTCAACAAGCTATCGAATTACTTTTGAATACACAGGATTGCGATCTGATTATTTCGGATGATGGATTACAACATTATAAGTTGCGACGTGATATTGAAATTGTAGTGATGGACGCAGAACGCGCTTTAGGGAACGGCTTTGTATTGCCTGCAGGCCCTTTGCGTGAATTGCCAAGTCGTTTAAAAAATGTGGACTTTGTGATTACTAATGGCGGAAAAAATGCTTATTCTGATGCCATTATGCAATTAGTTCCTCATTATGCCATTAATTTAGTGACGGCAGAAAAACGCTTGTTAAGTGAATTTACTCAAGGTTCAGCCATCGCGGGAATTGGCAATCCTCAACGTTTTTTCACGATGTTGGAAAATTTAAATATTCGTTTAGCCAATACGAAAGCTTTTCAAGATCATCAACATTTTGAGCCGCAATTATTAGAAAAACTCGCCGAAAACCAACCGCTCTTTATGACCGAAAAGGATGCCGTAAAATGCCAAGCTTTTGCTAAAGAGAACTGGTGGTATATTCCAGTTGATGCGGAGATTGTTGAGGCTGAAAACCAAGGCCAAAAACTTCCACAATTGTGGGAAAAAATCCGTCATTTAGTGTAACTCTATTCGAGTGAAATATGCGTGAGAAACTTAATCCTCGATTATTAGAAGTGATCGCTTGCCCGCGATGTTTGGCAAGATTGAAATACGATCAAGAAAATCAACGGCTCATTTGCCCTTTTGAGCAAGTGGCGTATCCTATTGAAAACGGCGTGCCGGTTTTGTTGGCAGAAAAAGCCGAAACACTGAAAGAATAAGGAATGATTATGTCATTTACAGTTATTATCCCTGCTCGTTTTGCATCGAGCCGCTTACCAGGTAAACCTTTAGCTGATATTGCCGGTAAACCCATGATTCAACATGTTTTTGAGAAAGCTCAACAATCAGGCGCTAGCCGAGTCATTATTGCGACAGATAACGAACAAGTTGAAAAGGCAGCAAAAGCTTTTGGAGCAGAAGTTTGTATGACATCAGAAGCTCATAATTCTGGTACTGAGCGTTTAGCGGAAGTGGTAAGTAAGCTTGGTATTGCTGATGATGAAATTATTGTAAACATCCAAGGGGATGAGCCGCTAATTCCCCCCGTTATTGTGAGCCAAGTAGCAGAGAATTTAGCGAAGTTTAACGTGAATATGGCGACACTTGCGGTAAAAATTCACGAAGCGGAAGAGTTATTTAACCCAAATGCGGTGAAAGTCGTTACGGATAAAGATGGCTACGTTTTATATTTTTCCCGTTCAGTGATTCCTTACGATCGTGATCAATTTATGCAATTAGAGGATACCTCAAAGGCACAACTGGCTGATGCGTATCTTCGTCATATTGGTATTTATGCTTATCGTGCAGGCTTTATTAAACAATATGTGCAATGGGCACCAACACAATTAGAAAACTTAGAGAAATTAGAGCAACTCCGTGTATTGTGGTACGGTGAGCGTATCCATGTGGAATTGGCGAAAGAAGTCCCTGCTGTTGGTGTGGATACGGCAGAAGATTTAGAAAAAGTGCGGTCAATTTTGGCATAGTTTTTACTGATGTTTGATTCCAAGAAGTTTCTCTCAGACGTTTCTCATGAACCTGGTGTTTATCGTATGTATGACGATAAAGATCAGGTTATTTATGTGGGCAAAGCGAAAGATCTCAAAAAGCGACTTTCCAGCTATTTCCGCAAAAACTTAAGCAGCAAAAAAACAGAAGCCTTGGTGTCGTCAATTCATCATATAGACACAACCATTACTTCTTCTGAAACTGAAGCGTTATTACTTGAGCATAACTTTATTAAACTTTATCAGCCTCGTTATAACGTATTATTGCGAGATGATAAATCCTATCCTTTTATTTTACTGACGAAAGAACGTCATCCTCGTATTACTTCTTATCGCGGAACGAAAAAAATTGCAGGCGAATATTTCGGCCCTTATCCTCATGCGGGGGCAGTGCGTGAAACCTTGTCGTTAATGCAAAAATTATTCCCTGTTCGTCAATGTGAAAATTCGGTTTATAACAATCGTTCCCGCCCTTGTTTGCAATATCAAATCGGGCGTTGCTCAGCACCTTGTGTACCAGGTTATGTGACTGATGAGGAATATAACCAACAAGTTGAATTAGCGCGATTATTTTTGCAAGGGAAAGATCAGCAAGTATTAGATTACCTCATTGGCAAAATGGAACAGGCGAGCCGAGATTTAGATTTTGAAGGTGCGGCACGTTATCGTGACCAAATTCAAGCGGTTCGTGCGGTTATCGAAAAACAATTTGTTTCCAATGAGCGTTTGGACGATATGGATATTATGTCCATTGCGTATCAGCACGGTTTAGCTTGTGTTCAAGTGATGTTTATTCGTCAAGGTAAAGTATTGGGCAATCGCAGTTATTTTCCGAAAGTACCTGCTAATACTGATTTGTCCGAATTAACGGCGACGTTTGTTGGGCAGTTTTATTTGCAAGGTCATCAGGGAAGAAGTATCCCTAATAGTATTATTGTGGATCATAAACTAGATGAAAAAGCCGAGCTTGAAGCTTTATTAACTGAACAAGCTGGTCGAAAAGTGGTAATACAAGAATCTGCTAAAGGCGATAAAGGTAAATATCTACAACTTGCACAAATTAATGCCAAAGCGGCTTTAGCGACTCAACTTAAACAATCTTCCCGAATGTACGAACGTTATCAAGCGCTTTGTGAATTGCTCGATATGCCTGAAATTAAACGTATGGAATGTTTTGATATTAGTCATACGATGGGGAATCAAACCGTGGCATCTTGCGTGGTATTTAATCAAGAAGGCCCACTGAAATCAGATTATCGCCGTTTTAATATTGAAGGTATTACGGGTGGTGATGATTATGCAGCGATGGAGCAAGCTTTAAAGAAACGTTACGACCGCGATCTTGATGAAGATAAAATTCCCGATATTATTTTTATTG
>CAJPKS010000070.1:0-8307 GCA_905371285.1 Haemophilus sp. HMSC068C11
CCTTCGACCAACGGATTAAAAGTCCGCTGCTCTACCGACTGAGCTAACGACCCACATCATTTCGTAACAGGTGCGTATATTACCGATTTTATTTTCTGACGCAAGAAAAATCTGAAGAAATTTTGTTAATTGCGTGAATACTCGTCAATTTCTGACAATATCTTAGAACAAATAAAAAAGGAGAGTATTTCTACTCTCCCTTTTTCTAAGAATCAAAATTCTCTAAAAATTAGTATGCTAACACTGCACGACGGTTTTTAGAGTATGCTGCTTCATCGTGACCTAACACTGCAGGTTTTTCTTCACCGTAAGAAACAGTTGATACTTTACCAGCGTCAACACCTTTACCAGCTAAGAAACCTTTAACTGCATCAGCACGACGTTGACCTAAAGCGATGTTGTACTCTGGAGTACCACGTTCGTCAGTGTTACCTTCAACAACAACTTTAGAAGCTGGAGTTGCATTTAAGTATGCAGCGTGAGCATCTAAGATTTGAACGTATTCACCTTCGATGTTGAATTTGTCGAAACCGAAGTAAACGGTGTTGTAACGTTGTTGAAGATCTTCAACAGAGTAACCACCGAAAGTTTGACCGTTGTTAGCACCGTTGCCTGCTGCATCGTTGTTTGATGAGCTACATGCTGCTAATGCAGCTACTGAACCAGCAACTAATAATGATTTAACAAATTTGTTCATTAGATTTCTCCTCAATGAGTTTTTTTATTTAGTCAAGTATGGAGACCAAGCTGGAAATTTCACTTGGCCATTACTTCCTGGAAGACTCGCTTTAAAGCGACCATCTGCAGAAACTAATTGTAACACCTTTCCTAGCCCTTGTGTAGAGCTGTAAATAATCATGATACCGTTAGGAGAAATACTTGGGCTTTCACCTAAGAAAGATGTACTTAATACTTCAGAACTACCGCTGGTGAGATCTTGTTTCACCACGTTGTTATTACCGTTGATCATCACGAGTGTTTTACCATCACTACTTATTTGCGCACTACCGCGACCACCAACTGGTGATGCACCACCACCGCTTGCGCTCATGCGATAAACTTGTGGTGAACCACCTCTATCTGAAGTAAAGAGAATTGAGCTACCATCTGGAGACCATGATGGCTCTGTATTATTACCCGCACCGCGAGTTAATTGAGTCGGTGTACCACCATTTGAGCTCATTACATAGATGTTTAATAAACCATCTTGTGAAGAAGCAAATGCGAGTTTAGAACCGTCCGGAGAGAATGCTGGCGCACCGTTATGTCCTGGGAAAGAAGCAACCACTTTACGAGAACCTGAACCTAAGTCTTGTACAACAAGTTGAGATTTTTTGTTCTCAAAAGATACGTATGCTAAACGTTTACCATCTGGAGACCAAGCTGGAGACATAATTGGTTGTGAGCTACGATTTACGATAAATTGGTTGTAACCATCATAATCTGCTACACGAACTTCATAAGGTTGTGAGCCACCATTTTTTTGTACTACGTAAGCGATACGCGTTCTGAATGCACCACGAATACCGGTTAATTTTTCAAATACTTCATCACTCACAGTATGTGCACCATAGCGTAACCATTTATTTGTCACTGTATAGCTATTTTGTGCAAGCACCGCACCAGGTGTACCTGATGCACCTACAGTATCAACTAATTGGTAAGAAATGTTATAACCGCTACCAGTTGATGTCACTTGACCTACCACAACAGCATCAATACCTAAAGCTGTCCAAGCTTCTGGTTTCACTTCTGCTGCAGTCGTTGGTTGTTGTGGCATTTGGCTCACTGGAATTGGGTTAAATTTACCACTATTACGTAAGTCATCCGCAACAATTTGACCAATATTTTCAGGTGCAGAACCTGCGAAAGGAACAACTGCGATAGGACGAGCGCCATCAACACCTTCATCAATCACAATTCGAACTTCATCTTCTGCCATTGCTGTGCTTGCAAATGCAAACATGACCACAAATAGCCCCATAACACGTTTGATCAATTTCATTTAATCACCTTATTTTAACGTTGTTACTTTCCTAAAACCGATTATCGAGCATTGATATCAAAATCGATAGTCGGCGCTTTATATTTCTCATAAATAGCATCAGATGGTGCTGCTGGAACTTTTTTCGTTCTCGCTACCGCACTTAATGCTGCAGTACAAATATCATCAGGTCCTGAAACGCGTTGGTAGCCTAAAATCGTACCATCTCGACCGAGTTGGATTTTAATGCTACAAACTTTACCGGCAAAGCTTGGGTCTTTTAAGAAACGGCGTTGAATTTCACGTTTAATGACACCTGCATATTGGTCACCAACTTTACCACCATCTCCAGCACCTAGTCCTGCACCACTACCTTGTGTACCGCCTTTATTTGCATTACCACCTTTAGATGCACTACCACCACCGACATCTCCGCCGTTCATGAAGTCATCTAAAGCCGCTTGATCCGCTTTACGTTTTGCTGCGTCAGCTTTTGCCTTCGCATCAGCCTTCGCTTTCGCTTCTGCATCCGCTTTAGCTTTTGCTTCTGCCTTCGCTTTCGCCTCTGCATCTGCTTTTGCTTTAGCATCGGCTTCAGCTTTTGCCTTAGCCTTAGCATCCGCCTCAGCTTTCGCTTTAGCATCGGCTTCAGCCTTAGCCTTCGCTTTTGCTTCGGCATCCGCTTTCGCTTTTGCCTCCGCCTTGGCTTTAGCATCTGCTTCCGCTTTTTCTTTCGCTTTTTGAGCTTCAGCTTGCGCTTTAGCTTTTGCCTCTTCCTCAGCCTGTTTAGCAGCTGCCGCTAAACGTTTCGCTTCTGCATCAGCTTTTAACTTCGCTGCTTCAGCAGCTTGTTTTGCTTTCGCTTCTTCAGCTTGTTTCTGCTTTTCTAACGCCTCTTGACGAGCAAGTTCTTGTTGCTGTTTTTGCTTTTCAATTTCTTGCTGCTTTTGTTTTTCAAGTTCTTTTTGACGTTGAATTTCCTGCTGACGCTTAATCTCTTCTTGTTTCGCAATTTCTTGCTGATTTGGTTCAGGTTCAGGCTCTGGTTTTTTCTCTTCGACTACAGGTTCTGGTTTTTTCTGTTTATCAGTTTGACCTTTTTTCTGTTGTTGAATACGTCCCCATTCCTGTGCTGCGCTGCCGGTATCGACCATCACAGCTCCCATGGCATCACCTTCACCTTCTCCACCACCCATTATTTCAACGGTTTGATAAAGAGAGCTCCAAATCAACAAACCAAACAATGCAAGGTGCATCGCAATAGAGATGACAAACTCATTTGCACGTTTTTTTCGTCGATTATTCTGCACGGTTTTACCTACTTATTCTTAAATCGGGTTGGTCATTAAACCCACAGACTTAATGCCGGCAAGATGTAGTAAATTCAGTGCTTTAATCACTTCTTCATAAGGTACATCTTTTGCTCCGCCCACTAAGAACATTGTGTTATTGTCTTTATCAAATTCTTGTTTTGATAATTGGGTTACCATTTCTTCGTTAAGGCCTTCTTGGCGTTGACCACCAATAGAAATCGAATACTGCCCTACACCTGCTACTTCTAAGATAACCGGTATTTTATCTTCATTTGATACATTTTGACTTTGCACCGAATCAGGGAGTTCCACTTGAACGCTCTGACTGATAATCGGCGCGGTTGCCATAAAAATTAACACCAAAACTAAAAGAACATCGAGAAATGGCACGATGTTAATTTCAGATTTAATGTCTTTACGCTGACGACGAGCCATAATTTCCTCTAAAACTTCGCTAAAATCCACCGCACTTTTCGTTTTATTTATTAAGTGCGGTCAATTTTTCATTTATTTTTAATGGGGCGCTTTACCAAAAGCTTGACGATGTAAAATTGTGGTGAATTCATCAATGAAGTTACCATAATTTTGTTCAATCGCATTTACACGTAAGCTTAAACGGTTATACGCCATTACAGCTGGAATCGCCGCAAACAAACCGATTGCGGTTGCGATCAAGGCTTCTGCGATACCTGGCGCAACCATTTGTAATGTTGCTTGTTTCGCACCACTTAATGCCATAAATGCGTGCATGATCCCCCAAACAGTACCAAATAAACCGATATATGGACTTACAGAAGCAACTGTTGCTAAGAAAGGTACACGACTTTCAAGAGCTTCTACTTCACGATTCATCGCAAGGTTCATCGCACGAGTCGTACCTTTAATGATTGCTTCTGGTGCATTCGCATTCACTTGTTTTAAGCGAGAGAATTCTTTAAAGCCGACAAAGAAAATTTGTTCACTACCTGTTAATACTTCACGACGATTAGATAAACCATCATAAAGTTTATTTAAATCTTCACCAGACCAGAAACGATCTTCAAAAGTGTTCGCTTCTTTTAACGCGCTCGTCAAAATACGGCTACGTTGAATGATGATTGCCCAAGAAATAATTGAGAACGAAATTAAGATCACAATTACAAGTTGAACAACGATACTCGCTTTTAGAAAAAGATCTAAAAAGTTCAATTCTGCAGTCATTGCATACTCCGAAAAGTTATTTACTTTAAAAATGCCGCTTTTAATTCTTCAGGAATTGCGACAGGTTTCATTTTGCCTAGATCAACACAGGCTACCTTAACAGTAGCCTTTGATAACACCACCGTCTCACGAACTAACCGCTGTTCAAAGAGGATTGTCGCCCCTTTCACTGCCATTATTTCAGTTTCGACAATAAGATAATCATCCAATTTTGCCGGAATACAATAGTCAATAGACATGGTTTTGACCACAAAAGCGACTTGTTGTTCCTGCAATAATGATTGTTGGGAAAAATTAAGCGTTCTTAAATATTCTGTTCTCGCGCGTTCAAAGAAATGTAAGTAACGTGCGTGATACACTACTCCACCTGCATCCGTGTCCTCATAATAGACACGAACCGGAAAGGTAAAACATGGGTTATTCAAAATAATGCTCAAATTATCAGCCATAACAAGCCGCTTATTTTAGAACCTGTTCATTAGATGTGCAAGCTCCAAATAATAATATTTGTCTATCGTTCTTATAAAAACCAATGCTGAACAATAGCAATTATTGTGGTGAAATAACCAATATATGGCAAGAAAACAAGCTGCCATATTGCTCGGCGAATATCGAATCCGATACCGTGGATCCATAAATTAATTAATCCCCAAAAGATTGCAAGAATCCAAGCAGGATGAGCAGTTCGAAGTGCGGTCGAAAATTGATTTAAATTTAAAAAGAAAGCCGCGGTTAAAAATAACGCTAAAATAAACGAAAGGGTTCGCAAGGAACCCTTATTACTTAATTGATAGAGTGAATTAATCATCATTACTCGTCAAATTTACCTGACTTTTCTTTGCCAATGGTTAATTTAGCACTCACCATAACTGCAGCCAACACACCCACTACCCAAATTGCATATAACATATTGTTTCTCCTTAGTATAATGAGTTTTTGTTGTCTTCAACAAAGCTTTCATCCAAGCGACCAAACATTTTGTAGTATGACCAAATGGTGTAAAGCAATGAGATGGTAACAAGTACTAATGCCAAGTAGAACATTAGAGTTAATGTTAATTCACTTGACGTTGCATCCCACATTAACAAGCTTTGTTCAGGGTGAGTACTTGAAGGCATTACAAATGGGAACATTGATACTGCCGCAGTAATAATCACACCAGCCATGGTTAATACAGAGAAGAAGAACGCAAAACCACAACGATTTGCTTTAGATGCAACCACATTTAATAATGCACCCACCACAGCTAATACTGGGAATGCCCATAAAGCTGGATTTTCATTGAAGTTTTTGAACCATGCACCTGCTTCAACTGCTACTTGTTTGCCTGAAGTTGGCGCTGATGCTGCAAAGTGATCAATCGCGCTAGTCACCACATAACCGTCTTTGAAAGAAAGCCATACACCTGCAAGTACAAAAGTAATTAATGTCACTAATGCACCGATTTGTGTAATTGCTCTTGCGCGATCACGCAATGCAGCAGTGGTTTTCATTTGTAACCAGTTCGCACCGTGAGTCACTAACATTGCAAGACTTAACACACCGCAAAGTAATGCAAATGGATTTAATAACGCAAAGAAAGAACCGGTGTAAGTTGCTTGTGAAAGCTCGTTTAATTCGAATGGTACACCTTGTAATAAATTACCAAATGCCACACCGAATACTAATGCAGGTACAAAACCACCCGCAAATAAGCCCCAATCCCACACAGCACGCCATGTTGGATTATCAATTTTCGCACGATATTCAAAACCAATTGGACGGAAGAATAACGCAGCTAACACAAGGAATAAGGCAATATAGAAGCCTGAAAACGCTACAGAATAAACAATCGGCCATGCCGCGAAGATTGCACCACCAGCAGTTAATAACCAAACTTGGTTACCATCCCAGTGTGGCGCAATAGAGTTAATCATAATACGTCTTTCTACTTCTTTCTTACCTGCTACGGGTAAAAGTGCGGTCACGCCCATATCGAATCCATCTGTTACAGAGAAACCGATAAGCAATACGATAACTAGCACCCACCAAATAATACGTAGAATTTCATAATCAAGCATAATTCATCTCCTGCTTATTTAGATGATTGCTCAAAATAGTATTTGCCGGTTTTCAATGCACTTGGACCTAAACGTGCATATTTAAACATCAAATACATTTCCGCAATGATGAAGAAGAAGTAAAGTACACAAATTAAACCGATAGAGAACCATAAGTCACCTACACTCAAGTTAGAGGCAGACACACCTACCGGTAATACTTCATAAATCGCCCACGGTTGACGACCAAATTCAGCTAAGAACCAACCAAATTCAATCGCTAAGAATGGCAATGGAATACCCCAAAGCAATGCTTTAAGTAATAAGCGAGAAGAAGTGACTTTGTTACGTAAATTTTGAACAAATGCACCAAAGGTCAGTAAAATAATTAAACCACCTGCTGCTAACATACCACGGAACGCCCAGAAGTTAGGACCTACGTTTGGAATAGTATCACGTGCTGCTTGTTTAATTTGTTCATCCGTTGCATCTACAACTTTATCTGTGTAACGTTTTAATAATAAACCGAAACCTAAATCACCTTTGACTTCATCAAATTTTGCTTTAGTTTCTGGATTTACCTGACCTGCTGATTTTTTCTCTGCTTTTAATTGAGTGAATAAATCATAAGCAACCATACCGTTACGAACACGACCTTCATTTTTCGCTTGAATCTCTTTCAAGCCAACGATTTCAGTGTCTAAAGAACGCGTTGCAATTAAACCACCTAAATATGGGATTTCAACCGCAAAATCATTTTTCATTTCTGCCGTATTTGGAATCGCCACTGGGTGGAATGGCGCTGGCGCAGGATGAGTTTCGAACTCCGCTTCCATTGCAGCTAATTTCACAGGTTGTGCTTTACCGATGTCGTAACCTGATTCATCCCCCATAATTAATACCGCTGATGCAGCGATAAAGCCAAAGGTTGCAGCAACAGAGAATGAACGTTTAGCAAAACCAATATCTCGGCCTTTTAATAAATAGAATGCACTAATACCTAATACAAACATTGCACCGGTTGAATAACCTGCTGTTAATGTATGTAAGAATTTACTTTGAGCAACTGGGTTTAACCAAAGATCTAAGAAGCTGGTCATTTCCATACGAACAGTTTCAAAGTTAAATTCTGCCGCTACCGGATGTTGCATCCAACCGTTTGCCACTAAAATCCACATTGCTGAAAGGTTTGAACCAAAGGCTACGCAGTAAGTTGCGAGTAAGTGTTGACCTTTAGTTAAACGATCCCAACCGAAGAAGAATAGCCCCACGAAAGTGGATTCTAAGAAGAACGCAAGTAATGCTTCGATCGCTAATGGCGCACCGAAAATATCACCTACATAGTGAGAATAATAAGACCAGTTTGTCCCGAATTGGAACTCCATGATAATACCGGTCGTTACCCCTAGAGCAAAGTTAATACCAAATAACTTACCCCAGAATTTAGTCATATCTTTATATACTTCTTTGCCCGTTTTAACATAAATGGTTTCCATGATCACAAGAACGAAAGATAAACCTAATGTTAATGGTACAAAAATGAAGTGATATAACGCAGTTAATGCAAACTGCAAGCGTGAGAGATCAACAACGTCTAACATCTCAACTCCTTGTATAAATCTACAAGATTTTCACTTTATGATTACCAAGGATAATCCCAAATAATCACCCCAAACTACTCAACAAAAATCGTTAAGAAACATTGAATTATTTACGTAATAATTGCCTTTTCTATTCTCAAAACAGAATGCAGTAACCGATTACAATATAA
>CAJPKS010000071.1:0-8299 GCA_905371285.1 Haemophilus sp. HMSC068C11
TGAATTTTTCCTTATTTTATGTTGTGTTGAATGGGTCTATTAATTACAGGCTTTATGCCACAAAATCAAGTTTTTTTAGAAAAAACAACTGATTTACTTAACTAACCACCAAGACTAAATCAACTGAATAACTAAAAGCTACCCCATAAATCATATTCATCTGAATGGGTGATGGTTACTTTAATAAATTCGCCTACTTTCACAGGCGTGCCACTTAGATTTTCAATATAAACTAAGCCATCAACTTCTGGCGCATCAGCTTTAGTACGGCCGATAATACCTTTGTCATCAATTTCATCCACAATTACATCAAGCGTTTGGCCAATTTTTTGTTTTAATCGTTCAGCCGAAATTTCTTGTTGTAACTGCATAAAGCGGTGGAAACGTTCTTCTTTTACATCTTCAGGCACTTGGTCGGCCATTTCAGTTGCAGGAGCGCCTTCTACCGGGCTAAATTTGAAACAGCCCACGCGATCAAGTTGTGCTTCTTTTAAGAAATCCAATAACATTTGGAAATCTTCTTCTGTTTCACCCGGGAAGCCTACGATGAAAGTTGAACGTAGGGTTAAATCTGGACAAATCTCACGCCATTGCTTGATACGCTCTAAAGTGCGGTCAATTTTTCCTGGTCTTTTCATCGCTTTTAAAATTTTTGGACTCGCGTGTTGCAATGGAATATCCAAATAAGGCAACAATAAACCTTCCGCCATTAATGGAATTAAATCATCCACGTGTGGATAAGGATAAACGTAATGTAAACGTACCCAAATGCCTAATTTACCAAGCTGTTTACACAAGGTCATTAAGTCATTTTTAATTGGCATACCATTCCAGAAAGCGGTTTTAACGCCACCTTCTTTGCGCTGTGTATCCATCGCATAAGCTGAAGTATCTTGTGAAACGACCAATAACTCCTTCACGCCCGCATCAGCAAGACGTTTCGCTTCATCCAATACTTGCGTGATAGAACGGCTTTCTAAATCCCCACGTAATGAAGGGATTATACAGAATGTACAACGATGATCACAGCCTTCTGAGATTTTCAAATAAGCATAGTGTTTTGGTGTTAATTTCACCCCTTGTTTTGGTACAAGGCTGGTGTAAGGATTATGCTCTGGTTTTGGTACATATTTATGTACTTGTGCCATGACTGTTTCATAACTGTGCGGACCGCTCACTTCCAATACTTTTGGGTGAACTTGGCGAATTTGATCTTCTTTCGCCCCTAAACAGCCGGTCACAATCACACGTCCATTTTCTTCCAACGCCTCTCCTATGGCTTCTAGGGATTCCTGCACAGCACTATCAATAAAGCCGCAAGTATTCACAATGACCAAGTCCACATTTTCATAACTTGGCACAATGTTATATCCGTCAGTACGTAATTCAGTCAGAATACGTTCGGAATCCACTAAATTTTTAGGACAACCTAAACTTACAAAGCCAATATTCGGCGTTGATTTTTGCATAAATTTATTCTCAGCTATCATCATCTTTCAAAACTTTAGATTTTACTCAATTTCAAGCAGAAAGGCGATAAATTAAAGGTAAATTGATTGTAAATTTGCCCATTAAAGTCCTTTTTTCAGGTAGAATAACGCCCGTTTTTTTTATTTACTCATATTCATTATTAACATGGAAAATTCTTTTCTTTTTTCGACCGCTCTTGAACAGACGGCTTATTTACTTATCCTAGGGAAAATGCTACTCGCACTTGTACTTGGCGGGATTATTGGCTTAGAACGCGAACTAAAACACAAACCGGTTGGCGTCAAAACCTGTGCCATTATTGCGGTGACAACTTGTGTACTGACGATTGTCTCCATTCAAGCCGCAGAGCATTATGCACAAGTTTCAGATAATATCCGAACTGACCCTATGCGACTTGCCGCACAAGTAATCAGTGGCATCGGTTTCTTAGGTGCAGGGGTAATTTTACATAAGAAAAATGATGCGATTTCAGGATTAACCACTGCAGCCATTATTTGGGCTGCGGCGGCTATCGGTGTGGCAACAGGTGCAGGCTTTATTTTTGATGCCATTATTGCCACTTTAATGATTTTAATCGCTATCCGTATCAGCCCGATTGTGCAGCGTTATGTTCGCCGTAAAACCTATAAAAAACGTACTCGTTTGGCCATTCAACTAAGTTCTGCTAACGGCATCAGTAAAGTGACTGATTTATTATTGAAACATGACTACCGCATTGAAAATATTTCAGTAAAAGACCAAGCAAGTGGCGAAGTTCGCTTGCAAGTTCGATGCTATAACATTGATAATGAAATGCTTAAAGATGTCTATACGCTATTAAAAACAGAAGATGAAGTACTAAGTGTGGATGTAGAAAATTAAAATCAGCTTAAAATAACACATTACTTCTATCGTAAAACCTATACTTGCTAGACAAAAGTTAAAAACTTAAACTGGATAACGTCATGAATTTACAAGATAATTTCGAGCAGCATACGCCGATGATGCAGCAATATCTCAAGTTAAAAGCAGAAAATCCTGACATTTTGTTATTTTATCGAATGGGGGATTTTTATGAGCTTTTTTATGATGATGCAAAAAAAGCGGCAGCGTTGTTAGATATTTCTTTAACGAAACGTGGGCAATCAGCAGGTAATCCCATTCCCATGGCAGGCGTGCCTTATCATGCGGTAGAAGGCTATTTAGCAAAATTAGTGCAATTAGGTGAACCTGTAGCCATTTGTGAACAAGTGGGTGATCCCGCCACATCAAAAGGGCCTGTTGAACGCAAAATTGTACGAATTGTAACGCCTGGTACGGTAAGTGATGAAGCCCTTTTACCAGAACGCCAAGATAACTTAATTGTGGCGGTTTATCAGGAAAAAGAAAAATTTGGTCTAGCCACATTAGACATGACATCTGGACGCTTCCAGCTTTGTGAACCTCATTCAAAAGAAGCCTTGCAAGCTGAATTACAGCGTATTAATCCGGTAGAATTACTTTATTGTGAAGATTTTGCCGAAATGGCCATTATCGAACCTTATAAAGGTCTACGCCGTCGCCCAATTTGGGAATTTGAACTTAGTACCGCGATCTCAGAACTTAATCGTCAATTTGGTACGAAAGATTTACGTGCATTTGGTGTAGAAAAATCACCTCTTGGCTTGGCAGCAGCAGGTTGTTTATTACAATATGCAAAAGAAACACAACGTGCTTCGCTTCCACATATTCAAAGCATCAGTGTTATTCAAAATAACGATAATATTCAATTAGATGCCGCAACACGCCGAAATTTAGAACTTACTCAAAATCTTGCGGGTGGTACAGAAAATACACTTGCTTCGGTATTAGATAAATGTGTTACGCCAATGGGTAGCCGTTTGTTAAAACGTTGGATTCATCAACCAATTCGTCAAACAGACATTCTATTAAAACGCCAAAAAACCATTGGTGAAATTATTGAGCAAGATTTATATCACGAATTGCAGCCTTATTTGCAACAAGTGGGCGATATGGAACGGATTCTTGCTCGTGTAGCACTACGTTCTGCACGTCCTCGAGATCTCACGCGTTTACGTACCGCATTAGAACAAATTGAACCGATAAAATCACTAATTCATACAAAAACATCGTCAAATTTGACCGCACTTTCCGCACAAATTAGTGATTTTTCTGCACAAATTGAGTTACTTCAAAAAGCAATTATTGAAACTCCTCCATTATTAATTCGCGATGGTGGCGTTATTGCTGAAGGCTATAATGCAGAATTAGATGAATGGCGAACCCTTTCCGCTGGTGCAACACAATATTTAGAAAATTTAGAACAACGCGAACGAGAAAGCACAGGTATTGATACCTTAAAAATTGGTTTTAATGCGGTGCATGGTTATTACATTCAAATCAGTCAAGGGCAAGCTCATAAAGCACCGATTCATTATGTTCGCCGTCAAACTTTAAAAAATGCCGAGCGCTATATTATTCCTGAATTAAAAGAATATGAAGATAAGGTTTTAAAATCAAAAGGGGCGGCGCTTGCTTTAGAAAAGCAACTTTATGATGAATTATTTGATTTATTATTGCCACATTTAGGTCAATTACAGTTAGCGAGCTTGGCATTGTCGGAATTGGATGTGTTAGTTAACTTGGCAGAGCGAGCAGAAACCTTAAATTATGTTACACCACAATTTAGCGATGAAATTGGTGTAAGAATTGAAAATGGTCGTCATCCTGTAGTGGAGCAAGTCTTAAAAGCCCCCTTTATTGCTAACCCTGTTAATCTCAATCAACAGCGTCATTTACTGATTATTACTGGCCCAAATATGGGCGGTAAAAGTACCTATATGCGTCAAACAGCTTTAATTACGTTAATGGCTTATATAGGCAGTTTTGTGCCGGCTGATAGTGCAGTTATCGGGCAAATTGATCGCATTTTCACTCGAATTGGTGCCTCTGATGATTTAGCCTCGGGTCGTTCTACATTTATGGTAGAAATGACAGAAATGGCAAATATTCTTCACCAAGCCACTTCACAAAGTTTGGTTCTGATTGATGAAATTGGACGAGGTACGTCTACTTATGATGGGCTTTCTTTAGCTTGGGCTTGTGCTGAATGGTTGGCGAAAAAAACTCGTTCACTTACGTTATTTGCGACCCATTATTTTGAACTCACTGCGCTGCCAGAACAAATTGAAGGTATTGCTAATATTCATTTAGATGCATTAGAACATAACAATACCATCGCCTTTATGCACGCTGTTCAAGACGGTGCAGCAAGTAAAAGTTATGGTCTTGCTGTTGCCGCACTGGCTGGTGTGCCTCAATCCGTCATTAAACTGGCGAAGCAAAAATTGCATCAGTTAGAAAAACTGTCAGCACAAAATGGTGATCAACAAATTCAACATTTAAGAGCGTTAAATCAACATCAAGGTGAATTAGCTTTTGAAGCCGAACCAGATGCTTTACGCGAAGCCATTGAGCAACTTGATCCAGATGAATTAAGCCCAAAACAAGCCTTAGCTTATTTGTATCAATTGAAGAAAATGCTATAAGAAATAAAAAGAGCGGTCAAAAAATTCATTGTTTTTTATGACCGCTCTTTTATTTTCACTAATTTCTTAAAATCTCATAGATTTCAGAATCTTTTCTATCGAGATAATGGATGGATTGGATTTTACGAATGGTGCGTGATTTACCACGAATTAATAAGGTTTCTGTGGTTGCCAAGTTGCCACGGCGAGAAATTCCTTTGAGCAATTCACCATGCGTAATTCCCGTTGCAGCAAAAACAAGGTTATCATCACGTACTAAATCTTCTAATTTTAAGATTTCATTGACCTTCACACCTAAGGCTTCACAACGTTGAACTTCTTCAGCGGCAATTTTACGATTTTCTTCTGTATCGCCTTTCACTTCATTACGAGGAATCAGGCGAGCTTGCATATCCCCACCTAATGCACGAATTGCAGCGGCAGCTGCCACACCTTCAGGAGCACCGCCAATGCCATAAACCATATCCACTTCAGCATCCGGTAAACAACATAAAACTGAAGCGGCCACATCACCATCTGGAATGGCCATCACGCGAATACCTAGATTATGCATTTGATTAATCACTTCATCATGACGTGGTTTAGCGAGTACCATCACCGTTAAATCCGATAAGGATTTACCTAAACGAGAAGCTACACGGCGAAGATTTTGTTCAATCGGTAAACTTAAATCGATCATACCTTTCACTTCAGGGCCAACAACCAATTTTTCCATATACATATCAGGTGCTTTTAAAAAAGTACGTTTACCACCAGCAGCCAATACTGAAATGGCGTTTGATTGGCCCATAGCGGTCATTCTTGTACCATCAATCGGATCAACCGCAATAGAAACGAGTTCACCATTACCTGAGCCCACTTTTTCGCCAATATAAAGCATTGGTGCTTCGTCAATTTCCCCTTCACCAATCACAATTTCACCGTCCATATGGATTAAATTCAGCATATAACGCATGGCTTTGACTGCTGCCTCATCTGCCGCATTTTTATTACCACGACCAAGCCAAGTATAAGCTGCTAATGCTGCCGCTTCGGTTACTCTTGAAAATTCAATAGCTAATGCACGATTCATTTTTCTCTCCCAATGCAAAAAGTCTCGTTATTTTATCACTAAGCAAACGTTTGCATAATAAATTTTGACAAGAGGCTTTTAAAAATAGGATTAAGTCGGTAGAATAAAGCCGTTTCGGACTTATTTTAAAAAAGGAAATCACTATGTCTTTAGAAATTTTAGATCAGCTTGAAGAAAAAATTAGACAAGCAGTAGAAACCATTCAATTACTTCAACTTGAAGTAGAAGAATTAAAAGAACAAAAAAATCAATCTCAACAAGCGGTAGAAGCGTTGCAACATGAAAATGAGCAACTTAGAAATGAACACCGCAACTGGCAAGAACACATTCGTTCATTGTTGGGTAAATTCGACAACGTATAATGACTATAAAGGCTTAGAAAATCTAAGCCTTTTTTCTTATTAGGAAACAATATGAATATTTGCGTGATTTCAGGCAGCACATTAGGCGGCGCTGAATATGTGGCAGAGCATTTAGAAGAGGTGTTAAAAACACAAAATTTTTCTACCGCACTTTTCCACGGACCAGAACTTGATGATGTGATTGATGAAAATATTTGGTTGATTGTCACTTCAACACATGGTGCAGGTGAATTGCCTGATAATTTGAAACCACTCTTTGAACAAATTGCGGCATCAGATAAAGATTTCTCTTCTCTCCGCTTTGCCGTTGTAGGCTTAGGCAATTCAGATTACGATACATTCTGTCATGCCGTGAATAAAGTTGAAACACAATTAAGTGAAAAAAGTGCGGTCAAAATTTGCAACAGTTTAAAAATCGATGTCTTGCATGTTGATGATCAAGAACAATTTGCTGAAGATTGGCTACCACAATTTATAAATGCACTTTAGTCATAATAAAGCGATAATTTGAGTTATCGCTTTTTCTTTATCCATTATCTAAAAAAATCACCTGTGGATAACTTTAATAAAACCTGTCAAAAACTTGTTTTTTTCCACTGAGTAAATATGATGATTGTTTTAACTGTGGATAAAATTAAAGGTTATCCACAAGAAAAAGCCTTCAAACTGACGACATTTCAACATAGTCTAAAACGATCTAACTTCTTCATTTAAAAAAGGAAAAGGATCTTATTCACAAGGTGAAAGGATCCTAATAGTAACAATAATAAGATCTTTATATATAAATAGATCTTATCTTTATAACCTCTCGATCTTATCTCATCACAGATTGAATTCTTACTTTCAAGCACACGTAATTTTCAGTAGAATAGCGCCTATTTTTAGATCGAAGATCAAATTGAAGACGAAGAGAGAGATATGTTTTACACCGAAAATTATGATGTGATCGTTGTGGGTGGCGGTCATGCCGGTACAGAAGCCGCGTTGGCTCCGGCACGCATGGGATTAAAAACCCTATTATTGACACATAATGTTGATACCCTTGGACAAATGTCATGTAACCCCGCTATTGGTGGTATTGGTAAAGGCCATTTAGTGAAAGAAGTGGATGCCATGGGCGGGTTAATGGCGCATGCTGCAGATAAGGCGGGGATTCAATTTCGTACTTTAAACAGCAGCAAAGGACCTGCTGTACGTGCAACTCGTGCTCAAGCTGACCGTGTTTTATATCGTCAAGCCGTACGCATCGCACTAGAAAATCAACCAAATTTAGATATTTTCCAACAAGAAGTAACGGATATTTTAATTGAGCAAGATAGTGTTTGTGGTGTGGAAACCAAAATGGGACTTAAATTTCGTGCTAAATCGGTCATTTTAACTGCCGGTACTTTCTTAGCGGGTAAGATCCATATTGGTTTAGAACATTATGAAGGCGGTCGCGCAGGTGATCCGGCATCTGTTACACTTTCTCATCGTTTACGTGATCTGAATTTACGCGTTGATCGTTTAAAAACAGGTACGCCACCACGTATCGATGCACGCACGATCAATTTCGATATATTGGCTAAACAACATGGTGATGAGGTGTTGCCTATATTCTCTTTTATGGGATCAGTGGATGATCACCCTCAACAAATTCCTTGTTATATCACCCACACCAATGAACAAACTCATGAAGTGATCCGTAATAACTTGGATCGCAGTCCAATGTATACCGGTGTAATTGAAGGGATTGGTCCGCGTTATTGTCCATCTATTGAAGATAAAGTGATGCGTTTTGCAGATCGTAATTCACATCAAATTTATTTGGAACCAGAAGGCTTAACCAGTAATGAAGTGTATCCAAA